>JAFGFI010000302.1 GCA_016931185.1 Anaerolineae bacterium | reverse complement strand
CCGGTCTATGAAATATTTCTGATACAAAGCAAGAGTGGATTTTGTCACTGTCTTTTCCAATGCTCATCAACACATTTCGCCGCCCAATGCCGCGGCGGATGAGCCGCCGCAGTGGAGGCGCGTTAGCGTCGACGCAAGGTCAGCTCGATCCGCATGTTGGTGAAGACGAGCGGAGCGAGCAGGCCGCGACACTTGCGGCGTAGCCGCCGCGCCGTTAAGCGAGACGCAACCGTAGCGGAGCGAAGCGTCTCGCTTAACGCCCTGCTTAAGCCGCGCGATTGTAGGATGTTCTGTCGTTCATAGAAATGGGCGCCAATCGCGTCGGACTGCAGCAGCAATGTTATGAGGATTCGCCGATGTTGACCTGCGCGACGGTCCGTGTTCGCTTGCCATCACTCTGACCAAGTGTTGTGTGGTTTCATGGCTAGTAACAACTCCAGTTCTTGACCGCCACTGAGGAACCCAGTATCACTTCGGTCTCCGAAGGAAGATTGTCGAGAGCAAGCGCGTAGCCAGTCAATCGAACGTGGCCTTCGACTACCACGAGCCTTGCTCCTGGCTCGCCACTTGTGACCAGAATCAACTCTGGGTACTGAACGCCATTCCGCACGCCTTCAGCTACGGCATGTGGACCGTCGTGCGGGACTCCGTATGGGCAAACGTCCTCGCGGATCCGCCGCGCGGCATCGGTTGGCAACCGAGTGCCACCAGATAGCTCAAGCCAGTAGTCCCAATTGATGTAGTGAACACTAAGCAGCTCTTCTCGCATCAGTGTTACCCTTTGCCAGTCAACACCAGACGTGGGAAAATCTGACAGGTACTGGTCATTGGCCAGACCGTAGCCGCGATGCAGCGCGAGGATCTGTCGCCGAAGGTCGTTGTCTACTGGACTGCTCAGAATCGGGTCCGTCAGGATCTGTGGGCTGACTGACTGCTTCACGAGGATATCTTGAATGGCTCGTCCAAAGCGCTGAGACGACAACTCATGTCGAAGGAACAGGGCGATCATCTCGATCTCGGAACTGGGTTTTATGACTCTCACCATCGCTCCTGCTGTGTTTCATGCATCCGCATAACGGTAGGTTTCAGCGGCAGCGGCGGGACGGGCGAGACACCGCCGGCAACTGCCTCCGTCGCAGGCCCAATCAACTTCGCAAACGCGCATGATAGCCGCGTCGGCTCCACGCCGAGGTTAGGCGCCTTCCCGCTGTAATTGTACCCTCCGTTCGCCGAGTTCTCGCCATGCGTTTGATTCCCTACAAGCCGCGCGACTTGAGAAAGCTCTCGACGATCATCCTCACCTGTGGCAGCATTTCGCTCGGCAGTTCGTCAATCGGGAAGTATCTTACCTCAGACCCTTCATCCCCGTCAGCTCGCAGATCACCCTGCGCATCGTTCGTCACGTAGACTGGACTGACAGAGAAAACCTGGTCGCCATTGGGGCACTCGTAGAAGAACTCCTTCCCGGCAAAGACGTTGAAAAGCGCCATCTCCCCGATTTCGAGACCGGTCTCCTCTCTCACTTCGCGCCTGGCCGTCTCCTCGGCGGATTCGCCGGGTTCCATATATCCGCCCGGGAAGTCCCACGTGTTGTCATCGGTTCTATGCTGGAGCAGTAGCCTGTGGTGTCTGTCGAAGACCAGCACCAGAACGCCAACCAGAATGAGTGGGCGATGCCCGACCAGAGCACGCAATTCCTGGATGTACGGCATAGCTGCCTTGCCCTACGCTCGCTATGGTCTTTGAGTTGGCGCCTAACGGCCTCGAGCTAAGCTGCCCGGCGGAAGCGGGCAGACTTCCGGTGATTGTCGCGCACGCCGGCGGGCCAGGCGCCCCGCCCTATGCCCCAGCCCGCCGGGTCAGCTTCAGCGAGTTGTTGGGCGGCCTGCATATGGGTGTTGCAGCATTTCCTCGAAAACCCCACAGGTTCGCCAGCCGAAGCCAGATGGACTGGCGAAACCGATGCTCTTGCCAGAGACTGCATGATGCAAGACGCTGGCAAGTGGCCTGGATCCGATATCCGATCTACGGCCCCACGTGTCTCACCGTGGGCCCCAGCGGCTCACCGTGGGTCCCCTCGGTGAATCCACCTTCAGGCATCGCCGGGCCGTCGTGGTCGCGGAAGCAGAGTGGCAGGCCTTCAGCGAACCAAATGAAGTCGTCTGAATAGGCCTCTGGATTCTGGCGCTGGTGGTGAATGTGAATGTGTGGTTCGCTGGAATTGCCCGAGCTGCCACACCGGCCGATTGGCTGGCCTTCCTCCACCCGCTGGCCAGATTCGACTGAGACGCTGCCAGGCTTCAGGTGGGCGATGAACAGGTAGGTGCCGGTTTCCTCCAGCTGTATCACAACGTAGTTGCCCCTCGTGGAGGTCGGGCTCTCGCCGGGGATAGTGTCCGGCTCGCCATCGTGGGCAGTCGTCACCACGCCGGCGGCTGGGGCGAGTACTGTGACGCCGTAGCAGCCGTAATCCTGCAGACGGGAGCTGCCTGTGTAGTATGGGTAGACGAGGAAATCGTATGCCCAGCGCTGGTTGGGAACGTCGGCGTGATTGTTGTTCTCCAGACGGTCACCGCCCTGGCCCACCAGCATCGGCACGTCAGACGGCAGCCGGACGGTGGCGGCAGGCCGGGTGCTCCTCAGCGAGGCTGGGTAGGCCATCGGCACGAAGTCCGGGATGTCCGTCAGGATGGCGACGAGCGAGAGCAGGACTGCGGTCGTAGTGGTCCGATCCCAGCGACGGCGGACGGCAGCTGCTACCAGGGCGATGAGCAGGCACAGCACGCCCAGGAACGGTATGAACCGCGTCGCCTTGGTCGAGCCCCAGGCGACCAACCGGTAGATTCCGCCCAACAGAAACAGACAGCCCAGGATAGCGAGGGCAATTGTCAGGATGACGACCAGGACGGCCGCCAGCCGATTGCGGGGATTGTTGGTGTTGGTTGTCTCAGGCATATGCCCTCCGAGAGGGGGTGCTATATGCGATTTCGTTCATTCGCACGCACATATCCGATCTCAGTGCAGAGACTGAATTGCAGCAAGCAACTAGGAGAAGGACGGTACGGCATGTCACTAGCCATGCCAAATCTCACATCTGACGTGAAACAAGCCGCCCAACGGCCAGGCTTCACCCGGGCCGCGCCTGCGTGAAAATCACCTTCGAGAGAAAACTACCTGAAAGCGCGTTTCCCTTTCGCCAGCAGGCCGCGAAGCGGCGTCGGGTGGAAGCGATGTTGGGCGGCTCTTACACTGCCGCATTAACTGCCGTATGATAGGTCTGGATATCGGCTAATGCCGCATTTTCTTTTTGCTGAGCGTGGTACAGATCACAACGCAATTGCAAGTTTAACCAAAAACTGGGTGACATTCCAAAAAACTTGGCTAAGCGTAGCGCGGTGCTGGGCGTCACCCCGCGACGGGCATTGACAATTTCATTGATACGCCGATACGGCACGTGGAGCGCATCCGCTAATTCGCGTTGCGTTATGCCCGCAGGGATCAAAAATTCTTCTAACAGCATCTCGACAGGATGTGTTGGCTCGCGTTCGGTGGGTATGCGGATCATGACTTTACCTCTTTCTTTGTCTCTCAATGATAATCAATAATCTCGACTTCATCCGGTTCCGTCTTATTCCATGACTCCCCGGAAAAAGGTAAGTTTGCCACCTTCTCCATTTGAAAGTGGGGCGAATTCTCCAAAAAATGGCCTATTTCGCCATTCATTGAGCATAGAAAGGCCCAATATCAGCCTGTAGTGGGGCGAAATTTGGCGCACTATTTGAAAATCGAGTTATTTCATGGGAGTCATGTATGAACACCTAGATTGATAATATTGGCCGACCAACACTATGTTCACCGGTTGGCGGGGGGGGGGAGTCAACGGTTATTTATCAGAGATACCCCAAACATAAATTATGCGCGAGCTTACCGTTGCAATTAGGCCGCCATCCGGAGACCAGTCCAAGGACCAAACATCACTGTCGTGGCTATTAAGGGTTTGAATTTCGTTCCCACCCATATCCCAGACCCCAGCATTATCATCAAATGCAGCAGCTAACAACTGACCATCGGGCGACCAAGTAAGTTGGTTTATATTGCGACCCACCTTAAGTTCTTCATCAAAAATGATAGACTGGTTGGTTATTGACCAAATCATAATCCTATGAGGACCATTTGCTTCGAATGCCAATTTCTGACTATCAGGTGACCAAACCATATCCTTGACGCGGGGCTTGTCTGAGCGTGCCCCCAAATCGGAAAACCATTCCCAAGAGATTAAAATTTCCCCGTTTGCAGCATCCCATATGATTAAGTTTTCATTATCTGCATTGGTAGCCAACATCGTGCCATCCGGCGACAATGCTAATTCATAGAATCCTCCTTGGTGAGCACGACCTTCAAACAGTATTGCCCCAGTGAAGGGGTCAAAAATTAATAGCATCCCTTCTTCTTTGTAATTGGCCACTGCCAGCTTGCTTCCATCAGATGACCAATCGTTCGTAGGGTTAAAATGGACCATGGGTGTTTGGAATTGTTCGATCATGTTTTCGCTTAAAGACCATTTTCCGAAAATTCCTTTCGAAGTTAAATAGTACATTTCTTTGCTATCTGGAGACCAACTAACCGCATAGATTTTTCTTGGGCTGTCGTCCCCTAAAAAAGAATGATCATAACGATGAGGCTCCCAGTTATATCGATCCCAGATAATTAATTCATTATCTGTGACATTTGCTAAAAAAGGCCCATACCAAACCCCATCGGGTGACCATTTCATCCATTTCGGGATCTCAGTAGACCCAAATGCTCGCTCAAGAGGAATTACCTTCAGTAGTCGTAATTCCGAGATATTTTCAGCGGTAATGGGTTCAGCAAGTGGGAGCGGAATGGTTGCTGCTGTTGGGGTGGCACTGGGGAGAGAGGTTGGTGTGTACGTTGGCGCGGGGGTATGGGTGGATGTAGGGGAAAGAGTTGCCGTAGGGGAAGGGGGTGCTGTAGGTACCATTGTTGGCGTAGTAGTCTGCTGGACTAGCACGCCCCCACACCCAGATAGTAGCAAGCATATGGCTAGACCGAATATGTACTGTAATCGTTTTCTGAAGATCATAGCTCTATTCCTTTCATTGATTAAAATAGTTTCACTGAACTTGGTTAGTCATGCTTGATCGCACGCTAACGACCGGGCTTAAGCCGCGCACTACCTGCAAAAGCAGACCTGGTTGTGCGGGTTTCCCCTGCGATGAGCACGCTGCTAACCCCGTCAGCTTCAAGCGATGTTGGGCGGCGGCCCACACAGCAGGCGCCTGAAATACGCTGTCAGAGCTATGCCCCACCGACCTCGCACGGTTTTTGTAGAGCTTTTACAAGCGCCGCCCACGCTGATACTTTCAATGTCCACGCTCTTTCTACTACGCCGCGCCGCCTAACGAATAGGATTATGCGGCGCGTAACCAAACAAATCGGATGATGCGACACGTGTTGCCGCCGCATAATCCCGAGTTGAAGGCTTTG
>JAFGFI010000301.1 GCA_016931185.1 Anaerolineae bacterium | reverse complement strand
GGTTGACCGCCAGGCGCTGACCGCAGTGCGCCATTACCGGATTATTTTCTTAACCTTCATAAGCCGCCGGAATAAAGGTATTTTTCAATTGTGGGTAATACCCACAATTGAAAAATACCTTTTCGAACTAACGTTCTGCCTACCGGAGCAGGCCCAAAATTGCGGATAATCCTGGGGGCCCTCCTCAAGAAAATCCAACGCATTGGTTAGAGAGTGAAATTCATTCCTCAGCCTCTAGGTATATTTTATCAGCTTAGAATACAATCGGGTATAATAATTCTCGAAGATCATTGTACAATTCTGCAAACCTTAAGAAGGGTATTTGGGAACATGATATAATGGTTAGTGAAAATCTTTGTATGATTCTGCAACCTTAAAGAAGGAGATGTTCAGATGAGCGAAGCAGTCGCTATAGATTCGGTGAGCCTTTATCCAATGGAACGCGAGGTACACAGGGTACAAGCCAACAGAAGCGAGCTGGTTGAGCGTATTACACGCGCGGTCCGCGAAGATGGAAGAACGGCGCCGTTGAAAGGATTGTACCTCCACCGCGAATCCTCGCCCAAGGGATTGGTTCATGGCGTATCCTCCACAGCCCTTTGCGTGATTGCCCAAGGCAGCAAGGAGGTCTTTCTGGGCGACGACCGCTACCAGTACGATCCTATGTACTACTTGCTTGCCACAGCCGAGCTCCCCATCGTTTCTCACATCCTCGAAGCTTCACCAGAACGACCGTATCTCAGCCTCAGCATAAGACTTGATCCTATCCTCGTCGGCTCAGTCATGGTTGAAGCGGGACATATCTCGTCACGCAGCCCTGTTAACGCGCGTGCCATCAATGTCAGCCCATTGGAGGCAGGCCTGTTGGACGCTGTGGTACGGCTCGTCAGACTCCTGGACACCCCCACCGAAGCTCCTTTCCTTATACCCTTGATCACACGGGAAATCATCTACCGGCTTCTGAAAGGCGACCAGGATGATCGACTCTGTCACATTGTGCTCCATGAAAGCCATACCCACCGCATCGCCAGGGCTATCCAACAACTCCGTAAAGAGTTCGATCAGCCTCTGCGGGTTGAAGATATCGCCCAGGAACTTGGTATGAGCGTCTCAAGCTTCCACCACCACTTTAAAGCCGTCACCGCGCTCAGCCCTTTGCAGTTCCAGAAGCAGATACGGCTCCAGGAAGCCCGCCGGCTGATGTTAGGGGAAGGTCTTGATGCAACCAGCGCGGGCTTCCGCGTGGGATACAACGATGCCTCACATTTCAACCGGGAGTACAAAAAGCTTTTCGGATTACCACCGCTGCGCGACGTAGAACGGCTCCGGGAGGCCGCCGGAGCAAATGCTAATGAAGCTCCAAGTTAGCTCAATGAATGAAACTACATTTTAGCAAAAAGTACGCGCTCGTCTTTACCGTTCTCTTGTTAATAGAAATCGGCATCGCCTTGTATATCAAGGATCACATCATCCGTCCATTGGCCGGCGATATGTTGGTGGTTGTGCTGATGTATGCCTGCGTCCGCATGTTCTTGAATGTGCGGAATCCCAAGCTGTTAGCTATCGGCGTTCTGCTTTTTGCCTATAGCGTTGAATTGAGCCAGGCTTTCAATCTGGTGTCACGACTGGGATTAGCCAACTCGAAGTTTGCCACCATTGTTATGGGCACAACCTTCGATTGGCGCGACTTGCTGGCTTACACGATTGGTTTTGTGATCATTTGGATGGAAAGGAGAATATCATGACTTTCAAAGACAACTTTGTCACTTACGAAGCTTTCGGCGCGACCGGCGACGGGGTGACCGACGATCTGCCGGCGATCTACGAAGCGCATGCGTATGCCAACATGCATGGGTGGAGCGTCAGAACGAGACCTGATGCAACGTATCATCTCGGCAGCCGCGCGATCACCGCCATCATCGCCACCGACACCGACTGGAATACATCGCGCTTTACCATTGACGACGCGCCCGGCAGCTACGCCGGGGGCGGGCAGGTTGAGGATCACAAGACACCTATATTCGAAGTGCGCTCGCTGCTGGAGCCTGAGGATCTGCAAATCGACCGGCTTACACGGGATCAGAAGCAGGTGGATGTGCATCCCAAACACGACTGCCACGTCTTGGTGGAGAACGACAAGAAAAGGCGCTACATCCGGCGGGGCCTCAACCAGAACGCGGGCGTACCCCAGCACGACTGCTTCATCCTGCGTCGAGATGGCTCAGTGGAGGGTGATATTGACTGGAACTACGACAGCATTACCCATATCGAGACCCACCCGATTGACGAAAAGCCGATCATTCTGCGCGGTGGCATCTTCACCACTTTCGCCAACCGGATGAAGCAGGAGATCGGCTACAATTACTGGGCCAGGAACATCGAAATCACCCGTTCAAATACAGAGATTGAGGGCCTGACCCACTACGTTGTTGGAGAAACCGCCGTCGGGCACCCTTACCGGGGCTTCCTCAGTGCCTACCAGTGCGCCAATATCACGCTGCGTGACTGTTTCGCCACCGGGCACAAGATCTATTCAACCATCGGATCGGCAGGTGAACCGGTCAATATGGGATCGTACGACATTCACGCAAACAACGTGGTGAATTTCCACATGATCAACTGCCGGATGAATCACATCTGCGACCGCACGCGATGGGGCGTGATCGCATCGAACTTCTGCAAGAACATCTTGTTAGAGGATTGCACCCTCTCCAGGATGGACACGCATATGGGCATCTCCGGCACGTACACAATCCGCCGCTGTACCCTGGGGCATATGGGACTTAATGCCATCGGTCGCGGTGTGCTTATGGTCGAGGATTCTACGCTGTACGGCCACACCCTGGTCAATTTTCGCAGTGACTATGGCAGCACCTGGGAGGGCAACCTCGTCATCCGCAATTGTCACTGGATTCCTGCCTGCGGAGACACAACCTGGCCACACATAATCGGCGTGAGAAATGACGGTATGCACGATTTCGGCTACCCTTGCTCTATGCCACGGGAGGTAATCATAGACGGGTTATACATCGACGATGAACATCATCCCGAAGACTATCAAGGCCTGTACTTTTTTACCGATCCAGATAGCACGCACACTAACGATGAAAGTATCCCCCTAGCTGTAGAACGACCTTTCCCGTACGAACGGTGCCGGAAGGTAAAGATTCGAGGATTATCGACAGCCAGTGGGAAAAAACCGAAGATCTCACCAAATGTGGAGATTCAGAAAGACACAATCGTAATCGAGGAAGAGTGACGATGCTAGGCTTGAATACTCTCGCGCTGGTTTGCTTGTGAAGTTCAAAAACATATCTTTTATTGGCGGTAAAGATAGTGGGTTAAACTCGGAGTGAGTCTCACAAAAGAAAGACAACAAAGATATTTTTCTGGAGAAGAATATGACAATTCTGAAACAATTATCATCACAGTCAGGTAATAGAAATGCTAATCGCGAGGTAGCTTCTCAATGTTTAGAAAATAAATCGCTTATCCAAGAAATCATTTCCGGTCTGAAGAGCAATGATAACAAAATTGTAGTTGACTGTACAGAAGTATTCACAGAAATCGCAAAGGAACAACCCACTTGGATAGCTCCGTATGGTCATTTATTACCAGAAATCTTGGACAACAAAAATAATCGAGCGCGATGGGAAGCTATGCACTGCCTGGCGCTCATTGCAGAATACACCCCATCTGTAATCGAGCCAATCATTCATCAACTGATTGTAATCATTGAAGAAGATGAGAGTGTCATCGTTAGAGACTATGCGATTGATGCAGTGGGCAACTATGCAAAGACGAGTGAAAAAGCAGCGCAAGCGGCCTATCCCATCCTTGAACGTGCAACAAGGATTTGGGAAGGGAGACACGCAAAGCAAGCGCTAAACGGATTGTGTAACGTGGTAACTATACTGCCAGAAAAGAAGGAATCCATACGGGTCATAGTTAATGAGAATTTAGATCATGAAAAAGGAACTGCCAGAAAATCAGCCAAGAAACTACTCCGGTTAATTGAGAAGAAGTAGGTGCTTTAGTGCTTTAGCTCAAGTACATAAGGTATGAAAAGCTATGGTATACTGAATCGTATGAACTTCCCAATAGTTAAGCTAATCGGACATACAAAGCGTAAAGAGTGGCTAATTGAATACTTCTGCGCCACTATGCTCTTGATGATTGCTTTTTCATCTGGCGTTATGACCAGTCAGACTCACTTGGTACGCATCGGCGTCTACCAGAATGAGCCTAAGATATTCACAGACGAGAACGGCCAGCCTGCGGGCATTTTTATTGAGCTTCTGAATGAAATCGCTGCGCAAGAGGGCTGGACTCTGATTTATGTGCCGTGTGAATGGGCAGATTGCCTACAAGCCCTTGAAGATAGGCAAATTGACCTGATGCCAGACGTGGCTTATTCAGTGGAACGGGATATAAAATATGATTTCCACAAAATTCCGGTATTTGAAAGCTGGTCAAGAGTGTATGCGTCCCCAGATACACTGATTAACAAAGTCTCTGACCTTAATGGCAAGCGCGTCGCAGTACTCAAAGCGTCGATCCAACAAACAGTTTTCGAGCAATTGATGACCGGATTTGAATATAAGGTGACGATTATTCCCGCCGACTCATTTGAACAAGCTTTTGTCCTGGCAGTGGATGGTTCAGCCGATGCAGCCATTACCAACCATTTATTCGGAGACTATTTCTATCAGAAGTACGGGCTGCTAAAGACGACGATTGATTTCAACCCGGTTGCACTGTACTACGCGACTGCCGAAGGGTACAATCCCGATCTCCTCGAAGCCATAGATCGCTATTTAGGTCAGTGGATTTCAACCTCCGATTCCCCGTATTACACGACGCTCGGCCACTGGTCTGAAAAGGAGCCGGCCTATCGCGTGCCACAGTATGTTTTCTGGGTTATTGGCGGCATCTCCGGTTTATTGCTGGCAGCCGCCGGAATGATTTGGCTGCTTCGCCAACAGGTCAAGGTCAGGACAAGGTATCTGGAGCAGATCAATGCAGAACTGCAAGAGAGCGAACAACGCTATCAAATCCTCGCCAGGATTTCCCCCGTCGGAATTTTTCGTACCGATGCTAATGGTTCTACTACCTATGTTAATCCGAAATGGTGTGCTATCTCCGGGCTATCGGCCGATCAGGCATTGGGTAATGGCTGGCTTGACGTTGTTCATCCAGATGACAAAGAAAGAATAAACCGTGGTTGGCAGGAATCCGCGCAACTTCATCACGCCTCTTTTGCAGATTATCGCTTTGTGCGCCTAGATGGAACACTGATCTGGGTAATGGGACAGGCAGTGCCGGAACTGAATTCTGAGGGGCAGATTATCGGGTATGTCGGCACGATCACCGACATCACCGACCGCAAGCGCGCCGAAGACGAAATTCACCAGCTCAATGCTGAACTGGAACTCCGTGTTCAAGAACGCACCGCACAACTCCAGGCCGCCAACAAAGAACTTGAATCATTTTCGTATTCGGTTTCTCATGACCTCCGCGCTCCGCTGCGCGCCATCAGTGGCTTCTCCACGATCGTCGCCCGCCGCCATCGTGCCAGTCTGAACGAAGAGGGCCAACATTATGTGGACAATATCGTTCAAGCCAGTGAGCGTATGGGGCAGTTAATAGACGACCTGCTCACATACGCCCGTCTCGGGCGGACAGGGGTACGGCGGGGCCCAGTCTCACTCGCCAACCTGATGGGCGAACTTGCACGGAATATGCAAGCATATCTCGATAAAAATCATGGTACACTTGACATTTGTAAAGATCTACCCGTTGTCGCCGGTGACCGTACTTTGTTGAGCCAGGTGTTCACCAACTTGCTGGAGAACGCCTTCACCTATCACAAGCCCGACGCGCCCCCCCAGGTCTGTGTAAGGTATCATAGCGAGGATACGCATATTGTCGTCGAAGTGCATGATAACGGCATCGGTATTCCGTCCGAATACTACGAAAAGATTTTTAATGTGTTCCAGCGCCTGCACTCCGAAGAAGAATATCCCGGCACGGGTATCGGTCTGGCAACGGTCAAGAAATCCGTCGAATTGTTGGGGGGGAACGTCTGGGTCGAATCAAAAGTAGGAGAAGGCAGTACATTTTTCGTCCGTCTGCTAAAGGAGTGAAATCAAGATGAACCAATCTGCCCACATTTTGCTCGTCGAAGATAATCGTATGGACGTAGAGTTGACACTCGACGCTTTCCATGAGGCAAAATTACTCAATACCATCTATATTGCTTCCAATGGGCAAGAGGCACTGGACTATCTTTTTGGGCGCGGCAAATATACCGATAGAAACGCATTTCCGCTGCCAAATCTGATTTTGCTCGATTTGAAACTGCCCGGCATTGACGGATTTGAGGTCCTGCGGCAGATCAAATCGACACCCATTCTCAAACGTCTGCCCGTTGTCATTCTCACTTCATCGAAAGAAGAAGGAGACCGTGCTCTGTCTTATGACCGTGGCGCGAACAGTTACCTCGTCAAACCGGTCTCGTTCGACGGATTTCTGAGCGTTGTGCGGCAGATCGAAGGCTACTGGCTATCGCTGAATGTGGCGCCGCCGGAGGGCGAACCATGAATCGTTTGATTCGCATCCTTTATGTAGATGATTATCCCCTCGATCGTGAACTGGTACGGGATGCGTTGGAAAGAGAACACAGCGGGTTTAAACTTATCGAAGCCGCTTCGCGCGCGGACTTCGAAACGACGCTCGCGCAAGGCAACTTTGATCTCGTCCTGAGCGACTTTAACATCCTCGGCTTCGAAGGATTACAGGTACTTGAAACAGTTCACACCCAAGACCCGAGTTTGCCCGTGATCATCGTCACCGGTACCGGCTCCGAAGAGGTAGCCGCCGAAGCCATCAAACGTGGCGCTGCCGATTATGTTATTAAGACCCCTAAACATATCCAGCATCTGCCGCATACTATTTATACTGTGCTGGAAAAGAAACGCCTGGAAGCTGAACATCAACGGGCAGAAAAGGCCCTACGCGAAAGCGAACGAAAATCCCGCGCCATTCTCGATCTTTCGTTTGAGTTTGTCGGTCTGTTGACACCCGATGGTATTGTGATCGAGGCTAACAGAACCGCACTGGAGTTCATTGGAGCAAGTCTTGCGGATGTGGTAGGCAAACCATTCTGGGAAACTCCCTGGTGGTCACATTCACCGGAAACTCAGAACCAGATCCGAGCAGCGGTGATGTCTGCGGCAAAGGGTGAGTTCATCCATACGGAGACCACTCATCTGGCTAAAGATGGAATCCTCCATACGATTGATTTCACCTTAAAGCCCATTAAGAATGAATCGGGCTCAATTACCTTGTTGATACCTGAAGGGCGCGACATCACCGACCGCAAACAGTCAGAAGAGGCGCTGAAGGAAAGTGAGTTAAAATACCGCACTATCATCGAACGATTTGCGGAGGGGTTTGCGCTCATAGATGAGCAGGGGTATATCATTGAGTGGAACCAGGCGATGGAGCAAATCTTTGGGATGAAACACAACGAGGCGATCGGCCAGTTTTTTTGGGATTTACAGTACGGGTTCCTGCGTCCTGAACGCCGAACTGCTCAAAGGTACGAGTATCTGAAGACGACGGTACTCAACGCACTGCTCACAGGAGTATCGAGCACTTTTGGCAAACCCGTCGAGGCGGCGGTCCAAACGGCGGGTGGCGAACAGAAAACCATTCAGCAAACGGCCTTTCCCATCAGGTTTAGAGAAAGGCGCTATATTGCTAGTGTAGTTCAAGACATCACCGAGCGCAAGCGGGCGGAACAAGAACACGAGCGGCTAACCGCCCAGATGCGTGAGCAAGCGCGGCAGATGGAACAGATACTCGCCACTGTGCCGGTGGGTGTGCTACTCCTGGATGCTGAATGGCGGGTTATACAGGCCAATCCCGTCGCCGAAAAAGACTTGGCCATACTGGCCGGGGCGAAAGTGGGGAATGTTCTTTCCCGCCTAAGTGACCGTCCATTGGCCGAACTGCTCACCTCCCCACCCACCAAAGGATTGTTGCATGAAGTGAAGGCCAATGGACGCACCTTCGAAGTCGGCGCCCGACCGGTGGAGATTGACCCAGAGCCAGAACACTGGGTACTGGTGATCAACGATGTAACTCGCGCGCGCGAAATTCAAACACAGCTTCAACGGCATGAACGGTTGGCTGCTGTCGGGCAACTGGCTGCCGGCATCGCTCACGACTTCAATAACATCATGGCCGTGATGATGTTGTACACGCAGATGGTGTTGAAAACGCCGGACCTGGCTTCTAAGAGCCGTGAACGCCTGGAGATCGTCTCTGAGCAAGCTAAACGTGCGGCTGCGTTGATTCAGCAAATCCTGGATTTCAGCCGCCGCACCGTGCTGGAGCGACGCCCAATGAACCTAGCCTCATTCTTAAAAGAGGTAGTCAAACTGTTGGAACGCACTGTACCGGAGAGTATCAAGATAGAGCTGACCTGCGGGATGGACGTGTATACCGTAAATGCCGATCCAACACGGTTACAGCAAGCCGTTATGAATCTGGTCATCAACGCACGGGATGCTATGCCGGAAGGGGGAGAATTGCATATAACCTTATCCAGGAACGTTGTTACTGATAAAGTACAGTGTGCAATTTGTGGCCAGTTCATGGGGGGAGAATGGGTGCGTATCAGGGTGACGGATACTGGTGCTGGCATCCCCCCGGATGTGCTGCCATACATCTTTGAACCTTTCTTCACTACCAAGGAAGTTGGCAAGGGAACGGGATTAGGACTACCGCAGGTGTATGGCATCGTGGCCCAACACGAAGGCCACATTGAGGTGACTACACAAGTAGGGAAAGGAACCACATTCACTATCTATCTGCCAGCCTTGTTGACACGACCACCCGAAACACCCATCCTGGAAACACAAACCTTTGTCCACGGGCATGGAGAGACCATCCTGGTGGTTGAGGATGATGTGAACTTGCGGGAGGCCCTAGTAGACAGTTTAAGACTGCTAAACTATCAGGTACTGCAAGCGGCGAATGGGCGCGAGGCCCTGGGAATTCTGAGCCAGCATACAGGAAACATATCACTGGTACTGAGTGATATGGTAATGCCGGAGATGGGTGGACAGGCATTGTTCCACGCGCTGCGGCAGTACGGTTTTACATTGCCTGTGGTGATGTTGAGCGGTCACTCAATGGAGAACGAGTTTGAGAGCTTGCGCGCCCAGGGATTGGCCGGCTGGATGCCCAAGCCCCCGGACATAGAGCAACTGTCCCGTTTAGTAAGAGAAGCACTGCAGAAAGCATCAGAGCGGAACCTTGTAGAATCATAGTACAACGCTGATGGATGAAAACAGGTGCATCGCACTTCGGAAAGTGCAACGCACCTATTTACGAAGAAAGCATTTCCAATATGCGTGCCCTAACTATAGTGTGCATCCAAACAGGCTATTATGGCTCGGATTCGGAAGTAATTCTGGCTAGGCTATGTGAGCAACGATTTCAAATTCCCCTACAAGCGGCAAGTTTTGTGAGGAGTTCCCCACCAACACTTCAATCCTTCCCGGCTCAAGCTCATACGGCAGCGACTTCCCACAAACACCGAGTTGATGCGTATGCAGAGTAAAAATCGCTGTCTGACATTCACCAGGTTGTAGGGTAATGCGCTTGAAACCCTTTAGCTCTTTAATAGGTGATATCCCCTGCCTATCCGGGCGGCGCGTGTAAAGCTGCACAACCTCATCCCCCTCGCGATCACCTGTGTTAGTCACATCTAGGCTGATAACAATCCGATCCCCCACTTCGACTTGTGTTTTATCTAAGCGCAGATTATCAAACGCAAACTGTGTATAGCTCAGCCCATAGCCAAAGGGGAAAAGCGGATCGCCGGTAAAATAACGATAGGTTCGACCTTCCATCCCATAGTCTTCAAAGGGAGGTAGGTCTTCTACCGACCTGTAGAACGTTACGGGTAGCCGTCCGCCAGGATTGTAATCGCCAAAAAGAACATCTGCCAGGGCTTCTCCACCTGCCTGACCCGGATACCAGGTCTCTACAATCGCCGGAATGTGTTCAACGGCCCAGTTTACAGCTAACGCACTGCCGTTCAACAGCACCAGCACGATAGGCTTACCTAGCGCATGAAGCCGGCGGAGAAATGTCTCCTGGAGGCGTGGCAATCGAATATCGGTCCGGTCGCCTTTTGCGAAGCCCTCTAAAACTACCGGTAGTTCCCCGCGTTCGAACTCCTCAGCTTCTACCATTGGCGAAAGCCCCATCACGGCGATAATAACGTCTGCTTCTTCAGCCACATGCATAGCGCACGCTTCGTGGTCCACATCGGGGCGCGCCCACAAAAGCTGTGCCTGGGGATCAAGTCCCCGGTTCACATACTCCAGGCGCAAGGCATACGGTTGACCAGCCTGGAGTTCCACCACCTGCGTTTTGGCAATGGGATAATGAATATCGTTGTAGTCCACGATCAAGGTGTCATCCAACCACAGCGCATACTGGTTAAAGCCATTGACGCCGAGCATATACGTACCGCTGACAGGGGGGATCAAAAATCCCGTCCAACGCACAGCGAAGGCATCACCCCATTGCCCAGTTAACGGCGTAGTATCTTTCCAAATGAAATCCACGACTGGATCCACACGACTTAACGTCGGCTCACCCGTAAAGGTTGGCCCGTCGTAATAGATCGCTGTTAGCCCTTCCACTACTGCCCCTTCCCGTGTTGGGCGAAGATAGGCCGAGGGGATCACGGCTAACAAGGGAACCCCAACGGTGATCTCACAACCAGGCGCATAGATAACGTCTGTAGTAGGTGATACTTTGTTGCGGATGCCCGCGAGGGGCGTGATCGGCGCGCGCGGGGTACCACTATAATTACCGAGCAGTGCACGGAAATCATCAGCGTTTGGCCCGATCACGGCAATCATCTTGAGGTCCTTGGATAAGGGTAATAAATCCCCTTCGTTCTTGAGCAGCACGATGGACTCGCGCGCGGTCTGAAGGGCCAGCGCGCGATGCTCCGGCGAGTCAATAACTTCATAAGGAATCTGGGCGTAGGGGACCTGCTCAGGGGGATCGAACATTCCCAAACGGAAACGTGCGGTGAAAAGACGACGTACCGCGCGATCAATACTATCTTCCGAGATCAATCCTTGTTTTACAGCACTATGTAATGCCTGGTATGCACACCCACAGTTCAGTTCACAGCCGTTTTTTACGGCCAGGGCGGCAGCCTCCGCGGCGGTCCCCACGACTTTGTGATGCGCGTAGATGTCACCGATGGCGCCACAATCGGAAACCACATATCCCTCAAAGCCCCACGCCTGACGGAGGATATTTTCTAGCAGCAGCGTACTGGCACAACAAGGCTCACCCCAAAGACGGTTGTAGGCCCCCATGACAGAAGCCGCGTGTCCCTCTCTGACACACGCCTCGAACGCCGGCAAGTAGGTTTCCCACAGATCGCGCTCACTCACCTGCGCATCGAAGTGATGACGGTTCACCTCTGGGCCACTATGTACGGCAAAATGTTTAGGCGTCGCCACCAACTTAAGATAAACTTCATCTTCCCCTTGTAGGCCTTTAACGAACGCCACCCCCATCTGCGCAGTCAAATAAGGATCCTCGCCATAAGTTTCCTGCCCCCTTCCCCACCGAGGATCGCGGAAAATATTGACATTGGGGGACCAAAAGGTCAATCCCATATATATCCCGTGAATATTCCGTCGGAGTGCGGCATGATGTTTCGCGCGAGCTTCGTCGGAGATGGCCACTGCAATCCGCCCTATCAATTCGGGATTCCAAGTCGCAGCCAGACCCATAGCCTGTGGAAAGACCGTCGCAACACCGGAACGGGCCAAGCCATGCAATCCCTCGTTCCACCAGTTATAGGGTGGAATATCCAGCCGCTCAATGGCAGGTGCATCAAAGAGCATTTGGGCGATTTTCTCTTCCACCGTCATTCGAGAAATGAGATCATCCACCCGCTCCTTGATGGGCAAGGTCGTGTCTTTGTAAGGGAATGTGTAATTAAGGGTCATTATCTAGCTTTCTAGTTCCCGTTATACAGGTGACATTTGACGAGCACACCGTCAATGTCAATGTCCTGGGGCGCTTGGGCCTTGCATATCTCCATAACGTGGGGACAACGTCCGGCGAACTTGCAGCCCACTCGCATGTATTCCTCTTCTTCGGTTTCCGTGAGGACAATCCGTTTGCTCCAACGCTTTGTCGGATCTGCTTCAGGGATGGACTCACGGAGGAGCTGCGAGTAAGGGTGTTTGGGTTCCATCAAGACTTTCTCTACCGGCCCTATTTCGACGATATTGCCTCTGAACATAATCGCGATGCGCTCGCTCACGTAGTAGGCGGTCGCCAGATC
>JAFGFI010000300.1 GCA_016931185.1 Anaerolineae bacterium | reverse complement strand
CTTCAGGGGGCGTGGTTGATGTAGCCGGGGCGTTGACGCCCCGGTGGAGCGCGTTACCGAAATAATTTCTTAAAGTTCATTAGCCGCTTTGCTGCTATCAATAGCACCGTTTGCTCACAAAACTAAACGCATACAAAAAATGTTTACGTTTTGCGTTTTATGTATATCGATTCTTCAACACCTCATGGTTGTGTTTGCATCCTTGTCATTTGGGGAGTACAATTCGAACATGACCTGACAGTAGAAGTTTTTCTAATTCCAATTTTTGGAAAACCAGGTGCATCGCACTTCGGAAAGTGCGACGTACCTATTGATGAGGAGCATCTATGAACACAGACAGACCAGACACGAAACATTCATTCGATATAGTACTCAAAGGCGGACACGTAATTGATCCGGCGAACGGGATCGATATTCCCCTAGATGTGGGGATTACAGATAAGCGGATTGCTCGCGTGGCTGCCGATATTCCCGAAACGGAAGCTACGCAGGTAGTGGATGTGGGGGGCTGTTACGTCACGCCCGGCATCCTGGACATCCATACCCACGTCTACACGTTCCGCCCCGTGACAGATAGCTATGTCGGCGGCATGAACGCCGACGCACATTTGCTCGCGTCGGGCGTGACAACCACTGTAGATGCCGGAACGGCGGGCTGGATGGATTGGCCTGACTTCAAGGCTGCCTGCATTGACAAGGCTACAGTCCGTATCCTGGCATTCCTCAATATCGCGGCCCGGGGGATGGTGGACAGTACTTCGGAGCAGCATGTGCCCGATCTCGATGCCCACATTGCGGCGGCGGTCGTGAATGCCTACCCGGAACTGCTCGTCGGGATCAAGACGGCCCACTACTGGACCCGTAAACCGTGGGATACCGAACACCCGCCGTGGGTGTCGGTAGAACGGGCGGTGGAGGCCGGGGAATTGTGCGGCAAGCCCGTAATGGTGGACTTTTGGCCGCGCCCGCCGGAACGGCCCTATCCCACTCTCATCCTGGAAAAACTGCGTCCCGGTGATATCCACACGCACGTTTTCGCACAGCAATTCCCTATCCTGGATGAGGATGGACACGTCTGCGAATATATGTTCCAGGCCCGCGAGCGCGGCGTTGTCTTTGATTTGGGCCACGGTGCGGGCAGTTTTTGGTTCCGCAACGCCGTGCCCGCGCTGCGCGATAACTTCCCCCCCGACTCGATCAGCACAGACTTCCATATGGGCAACGTCAACGGGCCGGTAGTCAGTATGTTGCACACCATGTCCAAGTATGTAAGCATGGGGATGCCACTCCAGGAAGTGATCATGCGATCCACAGTCATCCCTGCGCGTGAAATTGGACGACCTGAGTTAGGCACATTGAGTATCGGGGCAGAAGCCGACATTGCGGTGCTTCGGCAATGGGAAGGCACATTTGGTTTCACCGATTGCGGGCACGCAAAACTTACTGGAAACACAAAATTAGAATGTATGATGACCCTGCGAGCAGGTAAGATCGTCTATGATCCCACCGGAATGAGTATGCCAGAGTGGGAACAGGCTCCGGCCTCTTATTGGGAAATGCCCGCACTCCAGGCTTGAGAACTATGACAGACAAAGATATATACGATGTATTAGGCGTTCGAAAAGTAATTAACGGCTACGCGACGTTAACGAGATTGGGCGGATCGCTGATCCCACCGGAGGTCATAGCCGCGATGGCCGAGGCCTCACATCACTTTGTAGACATTGACGAATTGCAGGAAAAAGTGGGACGGCAGATCGCAGAGTGGACACACAACGAGGCAGCCTATGTCACCTGTGGTGCGGCTGCCGGATTAGCACTGAGTACGGCGGCTTGTATCACCGGGCTGGACGCTGACAGACGCGCGCGCTTGCCCGATACTACGGGACTGCCCAATGAAGTGTTAATCCACAAGTGCGGTCGGAGCGGCTATGACTTCGCCATCCGGCAAGCGGGCGGCGAAATCGTTGAGTTTGGCACAGAAGCGAGCGCGACCGCCGCAGACCTGGAAGCGGCCATCAATGATTATACAGTAGCGATATTTTATTTCTACAATGTCAGCTTGATTCAGGGCCATGTGCCCCTGGATCAGGCTATCGCCATTGCAAAACGCCGCCAGATTCCCTTTATTGTGGATGCAGCGGCCCAGATCCCCCCGGTAGAAAATCTGTGGCACTTCACCCAAATGGGGGCAGACCTGGCCTTGTTCAGCGGCGGGAAGGGTTTGTGCGGCCCGCAAAGCAGCGGCTTGATGGTAGGACGGCGCGACCTCATCGAGGCCGCCGTCTTCAATGCCTGCCCGCGCGCGGTTATCGGGCGCCCGATGAAAGTGGGAAAAGAAGAAATCGTGGGCCTGATGGCAGCAATTAAATGGTATCTGAACCTGGACCACGAAGGCCTGATGGCAACCTATGAGCAGCAGGTACAAACCGTTATCGATGCTTTTGCCCACTCTTCCCATATCTCGGCGCGGCGTAGTTTTCCCAGTGAAGCAGGACAACCGATGCCGCGCGCCGAAATCATCTTGGATGAACTTGCACTAGGTATCACACGCGATGACCTTCTGAAACGCCTGCGCGACGGGGAACCCAGCATCGCGCTGGCCCCTGCCGGACCCGGCGGCATCTACCTCAACCCGCAAACGCTCATTCCAGGGCAGGAGGAAGTGATTATACAGCGGATTAAGGAAGTGATTGGAAGTATACAAATTTGACAAATACTCCATCTATGATATATGTTAGTTAGATTTTAAGTTCAAGTTGTTATTTTACCCAAGGAGGCGAGCACATGTCGGATATGGTTATTGCAATTGCGGCTGCGGTTTGTGTTCGCCTGTGCCTGTGAGGTAGCGCGATAGCTTAAACATCTGTTTTCTTTAGGATGATGAAGCCACGGGCTGGCGGCCAATCGCCGGGTCCGTGGCTTTTTTGGTGTTCCAAAATCCACTGATGCACGTGTCTATCACGCGCGTCCCCTGGCGATGCCGATCCTCCTCATTAGCACCGGCAACCTTTCCCCAATAAACGCTCCACATAAGATGGAGAGCAGCATAGAACCCGTAAAACGTAAAACATAAAAAGATCGTTGTGTCATTGCACTTCGGAAAGTGCAACACACCTATTTACAAAGGAATTACCCATTAACGGCTGGCGTTCACCAGCAGTAGGATGAAAACAGGTGCAATGCACTTCGGAAAGTGCAATGCACCATCGCCGAGAGGGTAATTTGTCAATTTTAAATTTGCTAATTTTCGATTTTCAAAGGAGACCCTAGCAGTGTCTAGTAAACAACAGTTTTCTGAAGATTGGATAACGGAGACGCAGCGCAATGATGAAATCAAAGGCGCACATCGTCACGTAAAACCGAAACGTAAACCCAAGCGCGCGCGCCAGAAGGATTGGTGGCACGCGATGGACGAATACGGCACTTCCCACACTGAGCGTGTGATGCGCCGTGGGGAGCAGGAACGTCGCGCGATGGTAAAATCCCAAGCGTTGGCAACGTTGGAAGCCGTAGATGAAACCAGCGTGGAGACCGCGTGGGAAAATGCGGAAGTTATGGGCGAATCCGGCGTGGTTTTGGAAGTAAGCAGCGGGCTGTGCCGGGTAGTCGTGGATGGGCGCGTATTGTTCTGCAGTTTGCGCAGGTCACTCACAGTAGAAGACACCGGTTACACTAACCTGATCGCGGTGGGTGATAGGGTGAGAGTAACCTGTCACAGTGGGAACCGGGGTATCATTGAGAGGGTATTACCCCGGCTCAGTGTGTTGGCCCGTCCGGATCCCTTCTACACTCACTTGAAGCAAGTTATCGTCGCCAATGCGGATCAGTTACTCATCGTTGCCTCATGGCTTGAACCGCCACTGTGGCATGAATTGATTGACCGGTATCTGATCGGTGCGGGACGCAACCGGCTTACACCCGTGCTATGTGTCAATAAACTGGATTTAGCAGAAGATCGTGAAGAAGTCCGGCGGTCAGTCGCCCCCTACGTAGACTTAGGGTATCGCGTGTTATATGCAAGCGCACGCACTGGTGAAGGTATCGGCGAATTGCGCGCATGGCTGCAAGGAAAAACCACCGTGCTGGCCGGTCTATCGGGGGTGGGCAAATCCTCTCTGCTGGTGGCGGTCGTCCCTGACCTGGATCTGCGCACCGGCGCGGTCAGCACGCATTGGGGCGGGCAGGGGCAACACACGACAACACAGACTACGCTATTTGCGCTAGACAATGACAGTTACGTGGTGGACACACCCGGCATCCGCGAGTTTTCCGTTGCCGGGCTGCTACCGGCGGAACTACTACGATTCTACCCAGAAATCGCGGAAATAGCGGAACACTGCCGGTTTGCAAATTGTTCGCACGTCCACGAACCGGATTGCGCCGTCAAAGCCGCGCTCCTGGAAGGCCGCCTCTCAGCAACCCGCTACCATAACTACCGGAGAATCTTGGCGGAATTGGAATGAAAGCAGATGCATTGCACTTTGGAAAGTGCAATGGTAACTGCTCAGACTATCTACTCGTTATCACAGTGGCGGCCTAAAGGCCGGTAAAGAGGGTGATTTTTCGTTGCCGCGCTGCGCGTGGCAACGAAAAATCACCCTCTTAAATTGCGGCTTTAGCCGCTCCCAACGGATGGTGACCAACTGGCTGAGCAGTTACGTGCAATGCACCTATAGCGTGGATTTAGCAATCCGCTTCGAGCGCAAAGTAAGGACGTAGTAAGAATAACAAAACCCTGCCCTTCTCCTTTTCGGCATTGACAAATCTCCCATAAACGGCTATAATTAGAACATACGTTCTAATTATAGCTCACCATTCAGCATCTACCATTCACTTACTTTTATAGGAGGGTTACAATGCCCCGGTCTATCCGTCCATATCTTGAATATCAGGCCGACCGTGTAGAGACGGTGCTGGCAGCGCATCGCACGCCGGGCCGGGTAACGGGAGGCACGGTCGGCCCGCGCCTGATTCGCTTTTTCCTCGATCCAGCCCCACACATACGGTTTTCGGCCATCCGTTCCCTGGTCGACGATATGGCCCTCGCGCTGCGCGTGCCGACGCTGCGTCTGGACCGGGGAGATGAAGGGATTGTGCTGGAATTTCCTAATCCCAATCCCCGCCCGGTAGAGCTGTTACCATTATTATCAGAAGCGATGCCCTTGCCAACTTCCACGGCCCTGTTGGGGTTAACCGACGACGGTGTGCCGCTGCTCATCCGGCTTTCCGCGCCCGAAGTCACCCACGTCCTGGTATCAGGCACAACCGGCTCGGGGAAGTCGGTGCTGTTGCGCGCATTGGCAGGATCATTAGTACTGGCACACCCGCCGGCTTCGGTACGGTTGGTGTGTATTGACCCCAAACGACGCGCGTTTAACGCATTGGCCAACTGCCCTCATTTAGCCCGTCCGATCATCTCAGAACCGGAAGAGATTCTGGAAGCGCTGCGTTCGCTGGTCCGTACAATGGAGATACGCGACCGCCAAAACACAGCGACGGGCGCGGGCCGCGCGGCATCCCAAGGGGATATCGTTGTCTTCATTGATGAGTTAGCAGATATTGTAATGCAAGGCGGTAAGCCAGTAACAGAGGCATTGACGCGCCTGGTGCAACGAGGCCGGGAAGCGGGGATTCATGTCATCGCGGCAACACAACGCCCCTCTTCCGCTGTCTTAAGCGGCCTGATGCGGGCTAACTTCCCCCTGCGCCTGGTAGGGCGTGTGGTCTCGGCGGAAGATGCGCGTGTTGCCAGCGGGCGCGCGGGAACCAACGCACACCTCCTCAACGGGCGTGGGGATTTCCTGGCCGTGAGCGGCAGCGCATCTCCTCTGCGATTTCAAGTGGCGTTTATCAGTGAGAACGCGCTGCAGGAAGAAGTGAAACGGTCTACAAACCCAAGCCATTTTCAAGAGAATTCATCATTAACGCGGTGCGTTCACCAGCAGTAGGATGAAAATCTATGGCCTAAAGGCCAAGATATAAAGAGGGTTTTCACAATTTACCAATTTTAAATTTGCCAATTTTCGATTTTCAAGGGAGAAGTTATGAACACAGAACCATCTATCGGCCAACGGTTGCGGCGGTTTGTCGCGCTGGTGGCGATTATTTTTACAATGACGATCACGGTGGTGGTAACACAGCGGTTGAGTACAGACGCGCTCGCGCTCTTATTGGGACTGGGGGCTGGCGTTGTTCTGATGCTTCCTCCCCTAGTACTGGGGGTGCTGGTGTGGCGGCGTGAGGCGGCGCGCCAACAACAACCTCCGCTCAACGCCACACCGGCGACGCCCCCAGTGATCGTAGTGACACCCCAGGCCTTACCTAACTACGGAGCAGGCAGCCAACCCTGGAATACACGTGAAGCCCAGGCTGCTATGTGGGCTGCCGGGCCTACGGAACGGAAATTTACGATTGTGGGGGATGAAGGGTGAGATATCTCATTCCACAACCCGCATCAGCTTTCCGCCCTGCGCTTTGCTCAGATCGGCGGCTTCGAGGAAGGCAATGATTTCGAAGGTTTCTTCCGGGAGAATAGGAGAGACGCCCGTTTGTAGAAAGGACACAACCTGCTTTAAAAGCAACGCGTAGTAAGGCGGGTCAGAACCGGCAACACTCGCCCGCGTGCCATCTGCCCGGTGTACGACACAACCAAAAGTGTGCGATTCTATGCGCGTGCCATTCAATATACCCAGGCGACCGTCTGCCCATTCCCCAATCACGATGTCGGCTGCCGGGTAAGAAAGCGCGCGTACTGCCCTACATCCCCCGCCCATCATCGCAAACAAAATTTCGGCACTGTGGATACCATACCAGAACAGGCCGGGATAATCTTCTAAAATGGGCGCGGGGCCATAAGCCTCACAGGCCAGTGCGGGCGCGCCGGGCGCTACCAGGTTGGCAATGCCTGCCGCGTAGCGCAGTGCAGACGCAGACATAACTGGCGTATGGGTTTCTTCAGCTATTTCCAGCAATGCGCGCGCTTCGGCAGTGGATGTCGCAAGGGGCTTGTCAATGAAAACCGGCTTTCCCATTGCCAACTGGCGGAACTGCTCAAGGTGCTGGCGTCCATCCACACTTTCCAGCAAGATAGCATCTACGTCACGTATCAGAGCGGAGAGCATATCATACAGTTTGAGGTCATATTTTTCCCGTAAGGTTTTAGTAAACCCCTGGACACGATCCCGGCTCAGTGAAAACATCTCCGATCCTCCAGGATACGCCGCTACCACCCGCGCACCTGGCACATGATGGGGGTGATGTTCGTCATTGAAAAGCTCTGTAAATGCCACGCAATGTGAGGTATCAAGCCCCACAATGCCAATCTTTAATGGTGTTTGCATTTTTTTTCTCCCTTGAAAATCGCAAATTTGCAAATTTAAAATTGACAAATTGTGAAAACCCTTGAAAACTTGGTCTCGTTTTAAATTTTCATCCAACTGTTGGTGAACGCATCGCGTTAATGGGTAATTCCTCTGAAAATAGCGAATTACGAATAACGAATTACGGATTCAATTTTCATCCGACTGCTGGTAAACACACCGCGTTAATAAGAAATTCCTCTAAAAATCTCAAATTGTAATTTGAAATGCACTTGTTTTATTTTCGAGCGTAGCTCGAAAATAAAACAACATATTTACCCTTTTATGTAACCTTTAGATCACTTCTTGAGTTTATGCCAGGTATATTTCCGCAGCGATAACCGAAGCCGGTGGCAATTGGATCGTAAATTCTGGGCCTTCTGCCGTGATTGGGATAGTTACCGGCTGGATACTGTCGGGTTGGTCAAAAGTATTGTGTGTGTGAATCTCACCCGTGAGAATGCGAGCCGTACCCTGCCGCGCCGTTGCACCGCCAAGCAACTGCACGGTTACGTCCACCGCCTCGATGGCATGCGCGTTGGTCAACGTGAGGGAAAGGAGTTTACCCTTGAGTGACGCGCTGCCGGCAATCGTCGCTACCTCTTGTTCTTTTTCCCCAGTAGTGTAGGCTATTGTGTCCGACGCGATCACGGTGCGCAATGAGGCCCCTCCCTGATGCGGCGCGTACATCTCGTACACATAGCCGGTCGGGGTGACAATGGCTTTATCTTCCTGCGTGAGGATCATTGCCTGCAATACGTTAATGGTCTGCGCGATGTTCGCCATCACGACTTTGTCGGCATGGCGGTTGAAGATATCAAGCGAAGTCGCCGCAACTAACGCGTCGCGCAGCGTGTTCTGTTGGTAAAGGAAACGGGGATGCGTGCCCGGTTCTACCGGATGCCATGTACCCCATTCATCCACAATCAAGCCAATACGCCGCTGCGGATCGTAAGCATCCATCGCCGCGCGTTGCTGCACCACCAGGTCTTCCATTTTCAATCCCTTGGCGATCAGCTCATACCACTGGTCAACCGTGTACTCCGTCGCCGTTCCGGCAGTGCCACAGTAGTAGTGAGCCGCGAAGCCGTGAATATTGCGGAAATTCCAGTAGTCGTGGCGCAACTTGCGGAAAAAGCGCACCGTCCACTCGACATCGTTGCCCGAAGGGCCACAGGCGATGACGTAAAGTTGTTTTCCGAACCCACGTACAAAGGTCGCAAAGCGGCGGAATTCAGTGCCGTAATCCTCCGGCGAAAAACTGCCACCACAGCCCCAGTTTTCATTGCCCACACCCCAATAAGTAATATCCAATGGTTTTGGACTGCCGTCAGCGGCACGCTGCTGGGCCAACGTACTATCCCCCTCAAAATTACAGTACTCGACCCACTCGCGCAGTTCCCGCACCGTACCGGACCCCACGTTGCCGACAAGATAGGGTTGCGCGCCCACCATCCGGCAGAAGCGCATGAACTCCTGCGTGCCAAAGGCGTTGCTTTCAACCACCTCACCCCAGTGGATGTTGACGCGACGCGGGCGTTGATCGCGCGGGCCAACACCATCCTGCCAATGGTAGTCATCAGCAAAGCAGCCACCGGGCCAACGGATGACGGGAGGTTTCATCTTCCTCAAAGCCGCCACCACATCATTGCGAATACCACCGGTGTTGGGAATGGAAGAATCCTCCCCTACCCACACTCCATCATAAATACACCGCCCCAAATGTTCGGCAAAGTGCCCATAGATATTGGGGTTGATGGTTCCAACAACATCATTTGGATTAATAGTAATTTTAGCCATAAGTCTCCTTGTATATTAGTTTTTCAAAGCTTGCGCGATCACGGTCGCCAATTGTTCCAAACTGATCGGTTTGAGTAGCCAATCCACCAGTAAGGACGTCTCGTCCGCTACGTGAAGCTGCTCCAATTCACGTTCCAATGGATGCCCGGTGAGCAAAATAACAGGAATTTGCACTCCTTGCTCTCGCAAATTGTGCAACAATGCAATTCCTCCCATCACGGGCATCACTACATCGCTGATGATCAAAGCTACCTTTCCCGGATTTTCGGCCAATAGGGCTAACGCCTCGCGGCCATTGGCAGCGGCCAATGTTTGATAGTGCAACATTTCCAGGCTTTCTGCTAACGCAAGCTGCGCTACAACATTATCCTCAACGATCAAGATGGTTTCTTGGTGTCCTGTGGTGAGAGCTTCCTCTGCTGTCTCCTGGAATGACTTTACCGCCGGTGATGGCAAAGCTGGCAAATAAATCCTGAACGTAGTTCCCACATTCACTTCGGTATCAACAGCAATGTATCCTTTATGTACGCCAACAATACCGTGTACCTGGGCCAATCCTAAACCACTGCCTTGTCCCGGGGCTTTGGTAGTAAAGAAGGGTTCAAAAATATGCGGCAATACATCCTCGGCTATGCCAGTGCCGGTATCCGACACCGAAATCTGTATCCACTCCCGGCACAGCGTTTCCTCTGTCGCCATCTCTGGCACAGGAGGAATATCCTCTAAACGAAGGACAAATCTATCCAGCATAATTTGCAATTGTCCTCCGGCCGGCATAGCATCACGCGCATTCAGTGCCAGATTCATAAGCATTTGCTGCATACGTGTAGGGTCAGCATACACCATGTATTCTTGCGGTGTAACCAGCAGTTCTACCTGGATATTCTCAGGCAAAGTGCGTTCTAATAACTTTACTTGCTCCTTAAACAATGGAAGCAGGTCCAACGATTGGCGTTCCAGTACCGAGCGACGGCTAAAATCGAGAATTTGCTGGATAAGTTTGGCGGCATGTTGCGCCTGTTGATTGATAATGCTCATGCGCTCCCGATCCCGGGAATTCAGATTTGGGATTCGCGCTGCCATCTGCGCATAAAGTACAATGGTCGCCATAATATTATTAAAATCATGGGCGATACCTGCCGCCAATTGCCCCACGACTGCCAACTGTTCCTGTTGTTGAATCCGGCGCTCGATCTCGCGCTGCCGGGTTACATCGTGGATGACCAACACCCAACCGCCAGGCATTGCCCCAACTTCAATGGGACGCGCCATCACCTGCAATTGACGGTTCTCTACCGACACTTCATGCCATAATCCTTTTGGTGGTGAGGTGAGCAATTCTACTAAAGGTCGCTTTCCCAATTTTGTGAGAGGAATAGTGTTTTCCATATTCAGCACTATCCCCAAAAGCTCCTGGGCAATGGGATTGGCTAGAAGTATGTGCTCTTCGGTATCCAACAATAATACACCTTCAGGGACCGTATCAATAATAAGTTGCACTTGTTGCGCCTGTTCCCTGACTCGAGCAAGTAATTTTTCACGTTCTACTTCAATACGCTTGTGTTCAGTGATAAAACGCGCTTGCTGTATATTTTGATAAGCAATCCGAGACATCTGGTTCGCCAGCAAATACAGTGCCTGGGTGATCTTATAAAACTGTCCTTTAGACATCATGGGCACTTCCTGCAAGGCCACTCGAAATTCACGCTCATCAGCACCTATCTGCCGTGCATAGGCTACAATTTTTTCCTCATCAAGTTCCTCATTGCACACTTGCCCAATTAGCCAGTTTGCAATATGACGCTCTCCTACACTAATACTTGCACCGCCATTCCAAAGGCCTCCACTTAAACAGGGCTGAATAATCGGCCCATCAGGATTGGCGCGGCCAATAACCGCATCTGAATATTTACAATTTTTAAGTCCCAACTCGGTTTTGCGAATAATATCATTGCACAGGCGACAAAAGTTGCTGGGGCGCGTGATCGGCTCCCCTTCAATCGTCGTAATCACGGAGGCAACACCGGTAGCCTGTGCAAACGTATCTTGAATGGCCTGGATTTCATTGAGATCGAACAAATCAACAAAGGAAATATCCTGGACATTTCCTAACGGCTGGGTCAACGCTACTATGCGTTGGTTCAGTGCAGCCTCCACACGTTTGCGTTCAGTAATATCAACTATGGTGCCAATGACACGCTCAGGAGTACCTGTCGCATCTCGATAAACTATCCGCCCCCGGCTATCTACCCACTTCCACTCACCATTTTTCGTCAAGATACGATGTTCACAAACATATCCGGCGGTTTCACCCGCAAGATAGGCTTGTAATATCGCGAATACATGATGCCATTCGTCTGGATAGTGTATATTTTGAAAATCAGCCAGGCTGTCAGGCAAATCTTCGCGCTCATACCCGAACATTTTTAACAATCGAGGGTCATACTCAACTTTCTGAGTTTTTAAGTCTAACGTCCATAATCCAGCGCCGCTTACATCTAAAGCTTGTGAAAGCCGCTCCTCGCTTTCCCCAAGTGCAGCGCGTTCGGCTATGAGATCCCGCTCGATCTGTTGACGCTGCACAGTTACGATACCCCAGGCAAACAAAAAAGAGAGAGAGAGTATGGTTCCCACGCCTATAACCAAACGCAATATCTTGACCTGAGTCATCGCCCCCGTAGAGGCCAATATCTCCGGTAAAGGTGTCGATAGGCCGATAGTCCAGGTATAATCCCCGACTCGCACCGGCGTCCAGGCTGCGATTTCCTTACCCTTCTCAGGTAACCAGATATACCATCCTATTCCCTCGCGCGCCTGCATCACGGCCGCGGATATTTCTTCATAATGGCTTGCCCCCTGTTCCTTCTGAAGTGCAAATATCTCCGCCATACTTTTCCCCCGGTACATACCGGGGAAATCCGAACTGAGATCAAATACTACATGGTCAGGTGCGTAAATCCAGGCATCCCCATTTTCTAACAATTGGATGGGTGCTATAAACAATTGAAAGATCTCTTGCTCTATCTGCGATAAATCAGTTCGCCCCTTTACCTCTGTTTCATGATATACATAATATTCCGTGCTTCGCGCGGCAGAGCGCACAATTTCTAACTCCGCCTGCTGATAGTCTCCAATTACAGTTCGTGTTAATACCTGTTCTTGATGAAAAACCGCATACCATCCCAATCCAATGAGTAAGACAACTGTGAGAGGCACTATTACATAGTACATCCACTTGTTTTTTACAATAAGGATATTGATAGCACATTGCTGTTCTTTATTCGGATGACGGAAACTGCCGGTAGTTTGTCCCACACTTTCCTCCGTTCATTTATGTAACAAACAACTGAAATCATTCCGGCCGCAAAACGCCATACATTGCACGCAACAATGAAGTAGCGTCTCGCGCATCCTGTCCCAATTCCCAGATCATCATACCCCCAAGTGGCTGTTCCAGTGCATAACGGGTTTTCTGTTGAATCATTGTCATGCCATTGAAATAGATGCCGCCGGCCTCATCTACATCTGGCGCAGGATGATAGCGAGCCATAATCTCTGCATAAGTTAAGGCAGTATCCGGATGCAGAATATTTCGTCCATAAAAAGGCACACCCAGAATCAGTTTCTCCTGTGGCACGCCCCGCGCCACGAAGTCCTGAACATCGGTGATTGCTTGCTCTAGCGTCGCATGCCGGCCCTCGTGATCATAAGCCATAATGTGGATGCGGTCTACGGCCTGATAAGCCTCCGGCCCCAGATCTTGCCAGGCCGCCAATGCTACGCTGACCTGCAAACCATGTGGGGCAAAGGCTTTCTGCACTTCGGCCAGCAATAGTGTATATCCCTGAACCTCTTCCTCGTTGGCAGGGAACTCCCAGTCAAAGTCCACCCCATTGAGGGCATTGTCAAGACAGTAAGTAGTAAGCGTCTGCACAAACTGCTGACGCAGAACCGGATTCGTAGTAACAATGGCGAAGTTCTGCGACCGTCCCCATCCGCCGATAGCCATAAACACGCGCGTACCATAACGCTCGCGCATCCCGCGCAAATCCGCAAAGGTTCGGGCTTCTAATCGCTCAACATCTAATCCCCCCGTAGCGTAGATACTGGCCGAAAAATAGACAATATCGGTGATATATGCCCCCCATCCAGGGTCCAGTGCGCGATACTCAGGCAGATAACCTACAATGACAAACTCGTGGGAGGAGGAGCCAACCAGTGTACTTGACGCTAAGGGGGGTGGCTCTTCGACTGGAACAGAAGATGGGCGACACGCCGTCAGCATAAAGATAACCAAGATGCAGATCCATAACAATTGAGTATACCTGCCCACGGTATCCCTATTCCAGGAACTTCTTCAAAGCACCATAAGAAACCGTCTCACTGATGTTCTCGACGAATTTGATGTTTTCCACAGAGCCACTGGCAATTGAACCCAGTAAGATAATGGGTGTCAGATCCATATCTTCCGCCCCTCGATACGCCGAAAGAACACAATACTCTGCGCAAAATCCGGTAATAATGACCGTGTCCACACCCTGGTTGCGGAGTGTTTCAATCAGTGGGGTTTTGTTAAACGAATTCCCGTAAGTTTTGTGAATGTGGACGTCCGAAGGCAAAATATGCAACGATTCCGGCACATCAAACCCTTTCTGCCCAGGAACCAGGTCATCGTCTTTATCCATGTGTTGAACACAGATCACGGGCAGTTGTTTCTCTCTAAATAAAGCAATCGCCATGTTGATCGTCTCGACGGCGCGATTGAGAGACTGCGTCATCACAGGATCGAGATCGAAGAATGCTTTTTGAACATCAATAACTAATAATGCAGGGTTCATCATTTTCCTCCTAATCATATAACAGTAACGATTATTTACCACATACGGTGAGCAATGGGGGGAACGTGGTCAACGCGCCGGGCTGCACGTAGCCCCAGGTTGTGCAAAGATAACCGAGCATCCGCGCGCCGGCAGGATGTTCGCCCCGACATTGAGTTGCATGGGCCAACAGGGATTTCGTCGCCGCCACATCCTTCCAGCCCGCCGGAAAGACGCGAAAGCCCTTATCCAGGAACAATGGGATGGAAGGATACGCCTTCCGTTCGGTATAATGCCAATCGCAGACGACAATGTCGGTAGGAATATTGTCAATGGCGGGATGGGTGCCGTTCTCCGCCGCTTCCCACTCACCATATCCCGTGGTCGCGGCATCCAACAGCCGGTCTCCCCACATCCACAGCTCAACTCCACGCTTCTCCACGAGATGCGCGTGATAGTCACGCACAACTTGCGCGAACAGGTGGGCGGGGTTATGCCCTTTGCAACGCGGGCAGTGTTCCGAAGCGATGAGAAACACCTCATCCAATCCGACATGTAAGGCATCCGCCTCAAAAACCTCTAACAGCTCGTCGAAGAGATCAAAGATAATGGAATTCACATTGGGGTGTTGCGGGCACCAACTTCGGCAATAGATACCCTCATTGTTAGGAAACTGTCCCGGCGTCTCATCAAACTCCGGATACTGCGCCAACAACGCGAATGTTGTCCCCGCCCACGATTGGTGGCCCAGACATTGAAACTGCGGTACCAGGCGTACCCTATGCGCTCGACAAATTTCCACCAGTGCGCGCACACGTGCCTGTGTGATGGGGTCCTCTCCCTGTAACTCCGGGTGTGATGTATAAGCGTAATTGTAATTCATTTCCGGGATAAGGACATTCACGCCCAGTGCGGCCAGCGCGGGCACCTCCTGAACCCATGCATCGATTTGCGCGTTGGTTTGGGGGGTCAAGTGCAGGCCATACCATAAGTTATGTACATCGATTTGCATAATTACCTCCTTGTAAGTTGACAAGATTCAGAGACCTCGCTTTTTATCTTGACACTTTTAAACTTGATAGAGCATAAAGTGTAAAGGTAACTTAAACCGTCCCTGTAAGTTTAAAGATATTGTAGTGTATTATGCGCGTTTTACCAGGAAAACCAGCCTCATCCTGGACACGCAAATAAGCGAAACATAAACTTCGATCTACTGAGTCCACTGAAAAAACTGGAGATCTCACCGCAGAGACACAGAGGTCGCAGAGATTTTAAACCAAAACTTAATAAAATTAATCTTT
>JAFGFI010000299.1 GCA_016931185.1 Anaerolineae bacterium | reverse complement strand
GTAGAGCGCGGCATGATCTCTCACCGTCAGGGCGGTGGGTGAACCGTATTGGTTTTTATCAAAATGCAGCGTAGTCCCGGGCGCAATGGAGAGCAGCCCGCCTGTCGACACCTCGATACTGCCGGTGACGCTCACCGGGATACCGGCGTCGCCCAAATCCCACTGCCGCCCGCCGCTCACCGTGCAGCCGGGCAGCGTCAGCACGTCGGCGCCGTTGCCGGTAGCAATCAGGTTGCGGGTGGTGATCGAACCGTTGCAATACCAATGAACGGCCGCGCCGACGTTGTTGATAAGGGTCAGGTTTTCTAATGCGAGGCTGGTATTGTGGTCATTAGCGTAAATACCCGGCTCATTCCACGCGTAGCCGGCCGTACCGTTACCGCTGATAGTGATATTCTGCAGTGTCAGTTGGATATCGCCTTGACCGGCAATGTTGGCGGCCCTTACGCCGGCATAGCCATTGTCGCGGATGCTGCCGCCGTCCCATGTCACGGCGTTAACGCTGCCGCTGCTCGTGTTGAGATAAACGCCGGCTTCGCCATTGTTGGTGATGTCTACGTTGGTTAGGATGGGGTAAATAACGCCGCCATCGCGGCTATAAACGTAGAGACCATTCTGTTTGTTGTGATGGATCTGGCAGTTGAGCACCTGGGCATCGTCGGTGTTGATTTCCAACCCACCCAATCCATAGTTGCTGTCGTTGGCGTAGCTGATGTCGCAGTGATCTAGATGTAGAGTGCTGCCCTGTTGTGCCCATATCCCTATCCAGTACTGCCCGGCATCGCCAGCCGCCGCCAGTTGGGAAGTAAAGGTAATAGTCTGGCTGGGCATCCCTTCGGCAATCAAGCTGCCGCCGCCGTCAACCGCCAGGCCATAGGATGCGCCAAAGTCGAGCAAAGTACCCGGTTGTACAGTTAACGTCATGCCATCGGGCACACTGAGCTGGCAAAGCGTATAGCCACAGGCAACGCCAAAGTTTGTCCCCCCCAGGGTAATGCTCTGAGTCAAAGACTCTCCAAAATTGCCGATAGTCACTTCATCCCGGTCGTTGCCACTGAAGGTGAGTGCGCTATAGGTAGGCTGCATATTGATGCTGGCCTGGTAGATGGCATAGCCATCAGCCGAGCCGGAATTACTGACATTACCGGCTACAGAGACGGCTTCGATGACCGGCGTGATGCCAACGCCTTCCAGATAAATGCCCTTGCGCAGGCCGGAAATAATTTCTGTGTAACGAATTTGCACATCACCGCCGCGCGCGTCCACCTGTGCCCGTCCATAACCCAAGTCGGCGTTGAAGACGCCTGAGCCGGCATAGCCGATCCAGGTGTGGCTCAGGTCGCCATGGCTGCCACTGTTAAAGACGATACCATACCACTGCCCGGATGCGCCCGCGCTCGCGCCATCGCCGTTGGTATCGCCGCCATGGGCGTCATCGGCTACGCTCGTGAAGACCACTGGCTGCTCCAGCGTGCCGGAAACGATTAACGTGCCATCTACCCGCAAAGCGATGCTGCCTTCAGCGCAACCATAACTAGGGCACGCGCCGCCAAACTTGACGATAACACCCGGTTCAATGGTAAGCGTGACGCCGGCTGCCACCGACACATAGCAGTTGGTGGCGCTGTACACATTGCCACCCGTCCACGTGGTGGGGGTGGTGATCGCGCCGCAGGCGTCAATAACAGACTGAGGCTGCGCTGGCGCGTGTGGGGTCGCCGTCCGGGCCGCCGGCGCCAGGGTCAGTAACAGCAACAACAGCACCGGTAACAACGTCAACCCAAATATTCGGATATACGGTTTCTTGTGCATTGTTTACCTCCCGGGAAAATCTATAACGCAATTGGTGATTGTATCTTAACCAACAAGAGCTGCCACTGTGTCTACACACGGAATAGATAGTCAGATAGAATAATGGGCAATTTCCCAAAATCAGTACTTCCTAATGGTTACTTCTATGCCAATAATTGTAGCACAAAATCGACAAGAATACCACAGAGCTTTTTGGAACGGGATGTGGACGCAGCGCGTCCGCACGCTGTTTGTATTTCCTCTGTTTTTACCCACCAAAAGGTTGACATGTTAAGAAATGGGTATAGAATAGTAGTAGTTATTATTATAACTCCTTAGTTATGATAATAACTACTAAAAAGGTAGTAAGATTGATAACAGATTTAAAAGTTTGGAAATGACGGGCGCGACAGCTAGAACGCAATATGGAAATTGCAGTTACAATCCAGTCCTTGTGCGCGTTAGCTCAATTAGGAGGGAAATATGGGAAAACGACAGGCCATCCCCACCTTCGATGACTTTTACAGAGATGTGAAGCCGGAATACACAGAGCGGCTGCTGAATTTTCGTGCCGCGCATCCCTACAAACAGGTCACTCTCAATGGGGTACGGTGGGATTATATTGCTGCCGGGCAGGGTGACGAAGTACTGCTGTTGCTCGGCGGCGGCTTAAGTGTTGGCGAAGCCTCATTCGCCAATATTCTGAGGTATGCGAAGACCTACCGTGTTCTATCCCCTTCCTATCCCGCCGTGCATACGATGGGCGATCTGGTAGACGGGCTGGTTAAGTTGCTCAACACAGAGGGTTTGACACAGGCGCACGTCTTCGGGCACTCGATGGGCGCGGCGGTTGCGCATACCCTGGCGCGCCGATATCCAGAAAGCGTGAATAAATTAATCCTGTCGAGCTTCGGTCTTTACACACCGCGCAACGCCCGGCGTGCCAGACTGGGCTTTGCTATGTTCAAGTGGATGCCGGATGGTTATATTCGCGCCGTTTACATGCCCAAGATTCGCCAGATGTTGGCCGGTGTCAATCCCGATGAGGGCGCGTTTCTGGCAGCCTACTTTGAAGAATTGTTTGCGCTGTATCATACTAAAGCCTCGCTCGTCGGGCAATTCAATCTACTGGCCGATATGATGATCCACGCGGATAATTATCGTGTTTTTGAGCCGGTAACGCGACCGGATAAGGTACTCTTCATTGCTGCTGAAGACGACCGCGGCTTTACTCACGAGGAACGGGCAGCACTCATTGCCACATATCCCGGCACGCAGACGCACATTTTTGAGAGTGGCGGGCATTGGGTGGGTGTTGTACAGCGCGAGGCATATCACACAGTGCTGAACGCATTTTTGCACAAGAGTGTTGAGGAGTTCTAAAAATGACCAAGAAATCGGCTGACATTACTCGGGGCGTCGCCCGTTGGATTTTTAAAAGTATCGTGTACGCGGTGCTCTTTGGCCTCGCACTGTTCGCCACATCCGATGATCTGCGCTGGGGCATGGGGTGGGCCTATTTGGGTATCTATATCACCAACCAGATTATTCTGACCCTAATTTTGCCGCCCGATTTGCTCTCAGAACGCTCCAAGCCTCAAGAAGGAAGCAAAGGTTGGGACATCGTTCTTGCCAGTGTAGCAGCCCTTTTATCGCCGATCATGATTTACATCATTGCCGGTTTGGATCGTGGTAGAGGGTGGAGTGGTGTATTCCCCTTCATTGTACAAATCGTGGCGCTGGTAGTGATGGTTGGGGGTATCGCGTTGTCGGATTGGGCGATGATGACAAACAAATTCTTTTCCGGTGTGATACGCATCCAGGAAGATCGTGGGCACACGGTACAGACAGGAGGGCCATATCGCTTTGCGCGGCATCCGGGGTACGTCGGCGGGATTCTGCATCACCTCGCCGCGGCACTGATGCTCGGTTCGTGGTGGGCGCTGATCCCTGCTAGCGTCGGCGCGTTGCTGTTTGTCATCCGCACCGCCCTGGAAGACAAAACGCTTCTGCAAGAACTGCCCGGTTATACTGAATATGCACAGCAGACGCAGTACCGGCTCGTACCTGGCATTTGGTGAATCTGGTATAGGGTTATAACACAATGGAATTGTTTTCTGAACTCAAATTAGGATGGTTAAATGGTTGGATTTTCCTGGGATTGCTCTGCTTGATCGATGGTATCTGCTTCCTGGTTTTTCCCAAAGCCGTGGTCAAACGGCTCTTTGATCGTTCCGGCTGGAGCCAGAAGCAGGTCGTTTTCACCGTGATCGGTAAAGTGTGTGCGTTGGTGTGCTTGTTCCTGCTTATTTTCACACCGTTGAAAATTGGAAACGCAATCTTTATTCTGGGCGCGGGAGTGGCTGCATTGGGCCTCATAGGATTAGCTATTGCCCTCTTCAACTACAGGAATACTCCCTTTGGCGAGCCGGTGACACGTGGCCTTTACAAAATCTCCCGCCATCCTCAAATCGTGATGGCTTCCGTGGTACTCTTAGGAGCCTGTATCGCTATTGGCTCGTGGTCCGCCGTTATCGCTCTGACCATTGCCAGGATCCTCAGCCATTTCGGGATTCTGGCGGAAGAAGAAATCTGTTTAAAGCAGTATGGAGATTCATACCAGACCTATATGCAGCGCGTGCCGCGATACTTTGTGTTCTTTTGAGTGGAAGTAACTGCTCAGATAAGGTGCTTTCCACCTTAATTGAGCAGGTGCGATTGGAATTTGCCATTTATCATTTTGATAAGGAGAATAAAATGCAGTTGTTTCCAAAACTCACCGTAGGACTGTTGAACGGGTGGATTTTCCTGCTCGTCTATGGCATCATCTTTGGTGGGGTGGTTAAATCATTCCCCAAAGACGTTGTCGCACGATTGTACGACACATCCAACTGGACGCCAGTGCAAAAAACCTTCACGCGTGTTTGCAAAGTGTTCGGCTTGATCATCTTCGTACTGGTGGCGCTCACGCCGTTAAGCGTAGAGACATTCGCCTTCTGGTTAGGGAGCGCTATCTTTGTCCTGGGTATGATTGGCGTAGTCATTGCCCTGTTCGACTTTCGCCACACGCCCGCGGATCGACCTGCCACCCAGGGACTTTACAAAATCTCACGTAATCCACAATGGGTCATGCTGGTGCTGGTTTTCCTGGGGACGTGTATCGCAGTTGGCTCGTGGACGGCCTGCCTGTTTTGGGGTATCAGCGTTGTCTGTGCCCATTTCCGTATCCTGGCCGAAGAAGGGGCATGTCTGGCGCAATATGGGGATGCCTATAGGGACTATATGCGACAAATTCCACGGTATTTCGTTTTCTTTTAGGAGGATACAGTGACATCAAATCAACTTTTCACAATCGAAGATGCTGTTTCACCCACTGGTGAATGGAATGACAGTCTGACCGGCGACTTTCTCTGGACCAATGTCAACTTTGCCGAGGCTATCTCCGATGTGATGACACCCTGCACTTGGTCGATATGGCAAATTTACATTGCCGAGGTCGTCCCCATTCGACTCCCCGGCAATTATCCCCTGGCGGGCAATATTGCTGGGCGACCCTACCTCAATTTGAGTATGAATGCTTCCTTTGGCCGTGTCTTTGGTCTCACCGCCAGGGAGACGTTGTGTCGCTCAGAGGGTTTATTTGGGCGCATCCCCGAAGATGTTGAGATTCCTACCCTCCCTATTTCTTTAGGAACGGTGTTGAAGACCTTCTTGCCCGGTCTATTCACCGTGCGTAAACAGATGCGAACTTATGCCCGGCAGGCTCAAATGTTCTTGGATACAGCTATGAGTTGGTGCGCTGAGATGCAACAGCGCATCCAGATAATTCAGGACAAGGTTCTCCTGGCCACACTGTGGCGCGATGAACTGTTGCCCTACTTACGGCATACCTTCTGGACACTGCGTGGAGTGACAGGAAAATTCACCGGGCCGGCGGGAACGCTGCGCCGCCAGCTTCTTGACCTGGTGGGTGAAGCCGATGCCAACGCATTGCTTTCTAACATGCGCAGCACGGGCAATCTTGCCAGCCTCGGCCCGGTGCTGGGGTTAGCAAAAGTGGCGCGCGGAGAAATGACGCGCGAGGCCTACCTACAACAGTACGGGCATCGCGGCCCGCACGAGATGGAGCTTTC
>JAFGFI010000026.1 GCA_016931185.1 Anaerolineae bacterium | reverse complement strand
GAGTCCCCTTCAGGGGGCGTGGTTGATGTAGCCGGGGCGTTGACGCCCCGGTGGAGCGCGTTACCGAAATAATTTCTTAAAGTTCATAAGCCGCCGGAAAAGAGGGTATTTTTTGAGTGCGAGCTACGCTCGCACTCAAAAAATACCTACCGACGATGGGAGTGAGGCACATCCCTGGCAGACAATCCAGCACGCCGTGGAGCAGCTTGTGCCCGACGACACGGTGCTGGTCAAGAGCGGGATCTACGCCGGCGCGCGTATGGAAAACTCTGGCACGGCAACAGCACCACTCACGCTCAAGGCTGCGCCCGGTGCCAAAGTCGTTATCAACATACCCGGCCCGCAGAATGTTCACGCGAGCGGCCTTGAGATCGAGAACTGGGACGATCCCGTAGCCTACTGGGTGGTCGAGGGTCTGGAAGTAACCGATGCGCCCGGCTGGGGTATTGACATTCGCGGTACAGAGGAAATGCACGCGCACCACATCATCGTGCGCGGTAACTACGTCCACGACAACGGCGTGAGCGCCGAGCGCACCGGCATTTTCGCTGCCTTCACAGATGATATGTTAATCGAGAACAATGAGACGCATCACAACGGTGAACACGGCATCTACGTTAACAACAGTAGCGACCGCTTCATCATCCGGGGCAATGTCGGCCACCACAACAGTTACTGCGGCATCCACCTCAACGGCGACTCGGAAATGGGTGGTGACGGAGTGCTGTCGGATGGGCAAGTGACGGGCAACACAATCTACGAGAACGGGACAGGCGGCGGCTCGGCCATCAATATGGATGGCGTGAGCCAGACACTCGTGGCGAACAACCTCATCTACGCCACCCACGCCACCGGCATCGCGCTTTTCCAGGAGAACGGTGCGATATGTTCTTCCAACAACCACGTTGTTCATAATACCGTCCTGATCGCCAACGATGGCCGGTGGGCTATGTTGATTGCCGCCGATGATTGCACCGGCAACATCATCCTCAACAACATCTTCTACTCCGACCACAGCTACCGGGGCAGCATCAATGTCCCCGCCGGGTTAAACGGCCTGGTCAGCGACTACAACATTACGGTGGATCGCTTCACCACCGACGACGGCGATTCCATCCTGACACTGGCACAATGGCAGTCGCTCGGTTACGATACCCACTCATTCCTAGCAACGCCGTCTGTACTATTCATGGATCCTGCAGGACACGACTATCGCCTGCACTATTCATGGATCCTGCAGGACACGACTATCGCCTGCACGCCGGCAGCCCGGCGGTGGACATGGGCTGCCCGGAGACCGGTATCGCAATAGACGTCAACGGCGATCCCCGCCCAGAGGGTGCAGGCTACGACATCGGCGCGTTTGAGTTGCAAACCACGACGCCATTCACGCCCACGGCCACTGTATTCCTTCCCCTGGTCACAGCTACAGCGACACCATCCCTGGTGACTTCCGGCCATATTACCTACCGCCTGGGGAATCGCCTGTATCGCTTGGCCGCGTGGGAGGGCGCAACACCGGAGGATGTGAGTGCGGCTCTGGATACACTTTCCGCCGGGACGGGCGACGAGTGGCTCAACATCTCGCCGGACGGCGCGTGGCTACTGACCTCCACAGACCGCTTTGACTTGGAATGCGCGGGGTGGGCGTGCCTGGCACTGGTAAAAAGTGACTTCTCCGGCTACGAGACGGTGCGCGTGGATGGGGTGCCGCTGCATCCCCCCGGCTTCAGCACAGTGGCTTCCGGCGGCGCATTGATCGTCTACCCGGATGACAATGGCCCACACACCCGCGATCTGTGGGTCATCCGACGTGACGGCAGTGCCTGGGGTACGCCCATGTTACTGACCGGCGACTCATCCTATGATTACAATGAACAGCCAGCGCTGGCGGCAGATGGTAGTATAGTCGTTTTCGATTGCAGTCCAGTTCCCTATGGGCAAGAAGGTACGGCGATTTGTAAAGTCAACACCGACAGCAGCAACTTCCACGTAGTGTTAGCCTCTACCTATATGGGCGGAAGTATACAGAATGCACTGCGTCACCCAGACTACGCCCCGGATGGCAGTATCGTTTTTGAGTCAGATTGGGGCGGCGAGCGAATCTGGCGGCTAGCAGTTGGTGCGACAACGGCACAGCCCGTCAACGCTGATTTGACCAACGATAACTCGCCGTGCGTTCTGCCGGACGGGCGTGTCGTCTCCTTGTGGCTCAACCGCCCTGGTAGCAATGGTGAACACGAAATCAAGGTGATGGCAGCAGACGGCAGCAGCTATATCATGGTCCTTACCGGCCAAGACGTGCTAGATATAGGCATTGGCTGCGGGGAATAAAGGCGGCCAATTTTCACCATTTCATTGCATCAATTTGCCATTTATGGGATAATAGGCGCATGAAATTCACTGAACCTGAAATGCTTGAAGCATTAAAAGAATTCGACACGCCTTCCATCACCAACGTCGTTGCTACCTACCCCGACAATCCATTTTGTCTTGGCCTATATAACCCCTGGACCCAGAACTGGTATACCGACCAGACTATCCACTGTATGTATCCGGAGATGGGACCGGTAGTGGGCTATGCAGTGACGTGTGTGTATGGTCTGCCCAATCCTATGTATCAACGTCTTTCGTTCATGGACGTTATTGACGCACTGGATGCATCGCCCAAGCCCACCATCTTCGTCTTCGAACAGCACTTCCCACCAGAAATAGCAGGCAAGGTGGGACTCTCCGGCGGTAATATGACCACAGCTATGCAAGCTGTGGGCTGTGTCGGTGCGATCTCTAACGGCCCCTCACGCGATATTGATGAAATCCGCCCGATGCGGTTCCAATATCTGCTCAGTGGAATCACACCGGGACATGGCCCGACAGCCGTCCACGCGGTCAATGTACCGGTCTCTGTTGCCGGCATGGATGTTGCGCCCGGTGAGATCATCCACATGGACGAAAACGGCGCGGTTAAATTCCCGGCGGACAAGTTAGAAGCGGTCCTTACCAACGTGCGTAAATTACGCGATGAGGAAACTGCGCGAATGAACGCATTGCAGAATGCGAAAAATGGAGCAGAAGTGAGAGCGATTTTCGCGGGGCATACTTATACCCAAAAGTGAAACATGATGATTTTCAGGAGGAATGAAAAGAAACTATCTCTTGTCATTTATAGAAAAATATATTATACTCAGTAACAATTACTTTTCAATGAGGAGCAAACTTTGGGCAATCCGCGCACTCTAATCTACGGACAGAAACTACATCGTGATTTGGAATGGAATTTTTCATTTTGGCGCCCCCTTAACTGGCAAAGTCACACTTTGACTCAATCCCACGGGGTAATTTATTATCCCGAAACCGATCTCAAAACCGGCTTCTACGTAACCGTAACCGATTTAAGTGAGGATCTAGATACAGAAATCACAACCGCTGATTTGCCCGCATTGCGCGAAGGATTACAGGAAGGATTGGTCAGGCTGCCAGCATGTAAATTATTGGCAGAGTCAGAAATCACCAAAGAAAAAGCCATGGGTTTTGATTTTCTGTTTACGTTTGCCCTGGATGACGCTGTTTGTAAGCGTCGGATGCGCACATTGTATTTGGGACGCTGCCAGTATACCCTCTACGGGCAGGGTGTACCGCCAGAAGAATATGATGTTTTCCAAAACATCTTTGATTATATGTATCTTACTTTCACTTTTAGGGATTTGGCATTAGACATGGGGGTTCCCCCAATGCCTGATTTTACCAAGCCCTATATACATTAAAGATGTGAAACGTGATACGTAAAAATTTTCTTTTATAGTATATATGAACTCCAACAGAGGCGAAAAACCCTCATTAAAAAATTATCAAGGATACTCTATGCCAACCCAACAAGCTTATCTGGATTATATTTATGAGGCGGGTCAAGATACCCCCGGCTACCTGGAACGCAGTATTCAGAATTGGCGAGAGCAGTTTAATCCTCACAATGCACTATTTGGCTACGCTGCCAGTGGAGGACCGGCTGCTGCGGCAGCCATAGATGCATTCTTGTATGAACGCACAGGAGAGTTACGCTATGCACAGCAAGCACGCCACGCTCTGTTGATGCCACGCGAGCTAACTGATATTTTCCCCGCAGAAATTGCTGCCCGCCACCCTGAATATCATCAAGCCGTACCTCCAATGGATGGACTGTTCGTCCCCCCCAACTACATTCCGGCCTATCAGCGGGTGCGGGATAGCGGCGTTTTCAGCGCAAAAGATCACCAAGCCATTGCTGCTATCGTGGCCGACAGCCTACACACCCTGTTTCACTTTCCCGAATGGGGTGCGCACAATCGCGCGATGCTACGTGCCCTAAGTTTGGCGATGGCTGCACGCGCGTTCCCCGACCATCCCGAAGCAACCGGCTGGCGCGACCTCTCTGCACAACTGGCTGAGGATAGTTGGGGAAAATGGTCTATTGAGGATGCGATGGGCTACCACACGATCTGGATGCTGGCATTATTTACGTATGCCGACATCTGTGAACGCCCTGACTTCTTTACGCTGCCCATTACTTATTACTACGTTACCTATTTCGCGCATTTATTCACCCCCCTGGATACCTTCCCTGATTTTGGAGATTGTAATTGGGGCGGTGGTGCGGAACGTCTATTGCCATGCTTTGAAAAAGCTGCTGCCGTTTATCGTGAACCGACATTCAAGTATATCGCCGATCGTATGTTTCAACACATTGTTGAAGCCGGCCCGCCTAGCATCGGCAACGCTTTGTTGTGCATTCAGGCCTACCAATGGGCAGAAGATGATATTCAAAGCACACAACCACAATGGCAAAGTGAAGAACTCCTGGATGATTTGGCAGGGAAAAAGATATTATTTCGCAGTGGATGGGATCCAGAGGCGACATATCTACTGCTCAATTATCGGGATGAGCTGGGCTACGGATTCATCCCCCGGAGGTATTTGCGCACAACACTGGCGGTCTCGGCGGAAAAAATGCACCACGGGCACGCCGACGAGAATGCGATCGTGTTATTACTTAACAAAGGCGCCGTATTGTTACATGAAGGAGGTTATCGCGACAACGTTCCCAACGGACGCTACCGCGCCGATATCTACCATAATCGCGTAATATGGCGGCAAGGTATCAAACGTGCCGATACGAGTGCATGGGATTTTTTGCACGATGATGGCAGCTATAAGTTCACCCGGACACAAAAATTACATTTCGCTCGTTTCCAGGGGATGGATTTCAGCCGTACCCAGGTCACAGATGAAGCGCGGGGTATCGAATGGGATCGCATCATGGTTTACGTACACAGCCTGGAATGTTTTGTTCTTATAGATGCTGTTAAGGCACTAAGAGAAGGGCCATTTACGCTGGCAAATATACTGTACACTACCCAAATCCTTGCCTCTGGCTCTCATTACTACGACACCGCTATTGATACCATCGGACAATGGCAGAACCCACAACACCGGTCCCTGCTGATCTCATATCCGCTGATGGAAAATCGCCCCGTCAGTGCAGAGCAAACACGCCGGCATTATCAACAAGAGACCGGCTTGTATCAGATATGGACGGGGTGGCTTACCCACGGGGACATCGTCCCTTTCGTGACTATACTCTGGCCCCATGAACGACAAGAGGACATAACGCCTCTGGTGGCTGCACCCTCATTACTCAAAGTTTCGCATCCTGACCGCAGCATAGCCGTGCAAATCGAGGCAACCGGGCGCACGGTAACATTTGGATGCAAACTCGACCTAAATCTTGGCTTATTGCAACAGGAGATTCGTCCCCGCTACAATTACGAAGCGGGTCATATCCGTTATGGCGACTTCGAGACAGATGCCACGCATTTCTACATGGAGAAAGTCGATGGGCAATTGCAAATAGCTTTCACCGAAGGCACTTGTTTGCAGTTCAAAGATCATCTGTTGTACGAGGGAGAGTCGCATCGTATGTTTCAAGAAGATGCCAGCAGCAACAACATCTCACCCACCTGGCGAGAACGATGGGAAAAGACAATAAAAGGAGGTGTGTAAAAGATATAAGCATAAACATCACACGATTCATGTTACTTTCAAAATTTTTATACTAAAATTTAAGGAGGAATCAGATGAAAAAACAGGTCACTCGGCGCGAGTTTTTAAGAGTTCTGGGCATCGGAACGGTCGCTGGCATTGCGGTCGCTTGCGAACCAGAAGTCGTTGAAGTTGTCAAAACCGTCGAAGTCGAAAAGGTAGTTGAGAAGACGGTTGAAGTAGAGAAAGAAGTTGAAAAGGTCGTTGAAAAGACAGTCGAGAAATTGGTGACACCGACCCCCCTCCCAGATGTTGTCACCCCGCATGGCAAAGTGATGCCGGCCGATGCCGCGCCTTTAGAATTGCAGATTCGCTACAATGTCATTGCTGAGAACAAGCACCTGGACGTTCCACGTGACATTTATAACGCGAACTCAGTACTCAACTGGGGGACAGAGCCCCTGCTACGCCGCAACGAGATGATGGAACTGGTACCCGCGTTAGCCGAATCTTACGAAGTCGGCCCAGATGCAGAATACTTCGACTTCCACATCCGCGAAGGCGCAAAATGGGACGATGGTACACCCATTACCGCTCAGGATTTTGAATTCACCTACCGCCACATGTCCAATCCCGATTTGGATACACCCTGGGCGTGGTATTACTATGATATTAAGGGCATTAAGGCACATAAAGCGGGCGAAATTCCCGCGGAAGAAGTGGGAGCGGAAGCCCTGGACGATATGACTTTCCGTGTCCATGGTGAAGGGGGCGGCCAACCCCATTTACCGGCCCTACTAGCTTATCAAGCTGCTTGCCCTGTTCCCAGGCATCGTGCCGAGGCAGATCCCGAACACTGGGCCGATGATGTGGACGGTTTCCTTTCTTGCGGGCCGTACTCACTCGTCAAGTGGGATCATAACCGGGTGATGGAATGGAAGATCAACGAATATTATAATGGCCCTCACAAGCCCTATATACAAACGCTGATCAATCCCATCGGCACGGCCAATGATCTCAACACCTGGCTCAACAAAGAAGTTGATATGCTCAGCCAAATTGCTGTTGCCGATCTTAACTTTATCCGCGCCGATCCCGATCTCAATAAGTTATTGCGCTGGTACAATAACTTTCAGTGTGACTACATGGCCCTGGATACAATGAACGAACCCTTGAATAACCTTAAACTCCGCCAGGCGCTCTCACACGCTATTGACCGGGATGCGGTAGTGCAAGTTCTCGCGGGCACCGTCCAACCTGCCTATACGCTGTTAAGTCCTGGGTTCCCGGGATATAACGCTGAGTTAAAGTCTATCCAGGCATTTGACCTGGAATTAGCGAAGTCATTACTGGCCGAAGCGGGTTACCCTGATGGGAAGGATGCAAGCGGCAAGCAACTTGAGTTAACAATCACCCATAGCGCGCGCGACGCAAAGATCGAGTTTGTCCAATCTCAGTGGCAGGACAATTTGGGTATCAAGGTCAACTATGAGATCATCGAAGCTGCTGCATGGGGACAACGACGCGCCGAGCACTCGATGCAAATCTACAAAGGGCCTTATGAGTATGACTACATGGATCCTGCCAATTTCCTCAGACTCTTCAGAAGCACCGACGAGAAGGGTTCGCCACGGCATGCCTGGTACAGTGAGGAGTACGACGAACTCTACGATGAGGCCACACATATTACCGATTTGGACGAGCGCTATGCTGCCTTTTCAGAAGTAGAGCGCATTTTAGTAGAGGATGTAGGTGCGATCTTCTTGACGCACATGTTGATCTACCAGATCTGGTGGCCCTACTTCGCGGGTATTCCCAAAGACATCACCGGGCGCGAGGTTTATCGCGGCCTGGACATCACTTTCTCCCAGGTCTATATCCGCAACGATATTGCCGACTGGGATACACCACGCACGTAGGCGCGCTTACTGTAGAATAGTTGTAATCGTTTGGTTTTGTGAGCGATTGCCGTTTTCTGTCACCTGCTCCAGACAGAAACAAGGGGTTGGGTGTATTTTTTCGTTGGCGGGCCATGGCCCGCCAACGAAAAAATACTTCTTTCCTGCGGCTTTAACCGCTTTGCTGCTGTCAATGGTGCCGTTTGCTCACAAAACTAAACGCATACACAGTTTTTTCAATATTAAGGAATCCGGATGAATAAACCACTACTTGAAGTCAAGGAACTTGCCGTACGCTTTCATCTCAGCGAACGCACCGTGTTTGCTGTGAACGGTGTCGATTTTACCGTCGAAGAAGGTCAGGTTGTGGGACTCGTGGGGGAATCGGGATGTGGCAAAAGCGTGACCAGCCTTTCGATTATGCGCTTAATTCAGAAGCCGGGTCGTATTGAGAGTGGCCAGGTGTTGCTCCGTGGAAGAGATAAAACACTTGACCTATTGCAGTTATCCAAACATGATATGGAACATGTACGAGGGAACCGTATCTCAATGATTTTTCAAGACCCAATGACTTCGCTAAATCCAGTGCTGACTATTGGGTACCAACTTATGGAACCGCTAAAATTGCATCGCGGATTATCCACAGAAGAGGCACGCGAAGAGGCTATTCAACTCCTGGATCGTGTCGGCATACCAGAACCCCGGGGACGATTGAAGGAATACCCACACCAATATTCAGGCGGGATGCGGCAGCGTGTGATGATCGCGATGGCCGTCGCGTGTTCGCCAGATCTGCTGATCGCCGACGAACCGTCAACCTCACTGGATGTGACCATTCAGGCGCAAATTCTCGATCTGCTCCTGGCATTGAAACACGATCTAGGCACTGCTGTCATCATCATCACGCACGATCTAGGGGTTATCGCTGAATTAGCCGAAAAGGTAGTAGTCATGTATGCCGGAACCGTGGTGGAAAGTGGCCCGGTAAAGGAAATCTTTAATATGCCAAAACATCCTTATACCGAAGCACTCATGCTTTCCATTCCACCATTGCACGATGCCCCAGAACGATTAGCCACTATCAAGGGCACACCTCCCATGGTCCTCTCCCCCCTAACCCAGTGTCCATTTGCACCACGTTGCCCCAAAATTATCCCCCGCTGTACCGAGAAACGTCCGCCCCTGCAACACCTAACGCCAGAACACGCGGTTGCTTGTTGGGTCACACAAGCGCGGGAGGGAGGATACAATGACTGAACCTATGGTAGCGACATTTGACCTGGTTAAGAGCTTTGCCGTGCGGCGAGGTTTCTTCGCACAACGGAAATCGCGGCTAGTTGCTGTAGATCGCGTAACGTTGACTATCAATGTTGGCGAAACGTTGGGGTTGGTAGGAGAATCCGGCTGTGGTAAATCTACGTTGGGACTTACACTGATGCAACTCTATGAACCCACAAGCGGGCAGGTTCGCTTTGATGGGAAGGATCTGGTAGGGATGCCTCCTGCGCAACTCAACAAAGTCCGGCGTAAGATGCAAATGATATACCAGGATCCCTATGCCTCGTTGGATCCACGGATGAACGTCGAGGAAATCCTCACGGAACCGCTGGTCATTCATGAAGTCGGCTCGCGGCAAGATCGCCTTGCCGAAGCCCAACGCTTGCTCGACGTTGTGGGGTTGCCTGGTGATGCATTAGGCCGTTTCCCCAGTGAATTTTCGGGTGGACAACAACAACGCATCGGTATTGCGCGCGCATTGATGCTGCAACCTAAAATGCTTATCTGTGATGAACCTGTCTCTTCCCTGGATGTTTCCGTACAGGCACAAATCCTCAATCTCTTACGTGATTTGCAAGCAGAATTTGGCCTCACCTACCTTTTCATATCACACAATATCGCCGTAACTCGCTTTATAAGCCGTCGCATCGGGGTGATGTATTTAGGGCGATTGGTAGAGATTGGCCCTAGCGCGGCCATTGTGGACAACCCACTACACCCTTACACACAAGCATTAATCGCGGCGGTTCCTGATCCACACCCTTCGGACATCCATCGCCAACGCAAACTATCAGGCGACGTTCCCAGTCCCATCGATCGTCCTACCGGATGTGCTTTCCATCCTCGCTGCCGGTTCGCGGCTAGTTTCGATGAGGAAAGATGCTCTCGTGTCGAACCTCAATTGCGCGCACTCCGACCCGATCACGCTGTTGCCTGTCACTTCGCAGAGCGTATCACGGCGCAGAGCGCACCGGCCACACACAACCCTACTCCCAAAGTAGCATAAGCTATAAGGAGGTGTTATGTTTCGATTCATTCTTATGCGATTAGGCGGCTTGATGGGCGTGTTGTTGGCCGTCTCTTTATTAACCTTTTTTCTTATGCATATGATCCCTGGTGGACCCTTTGATGCAATGACCGTACAAACGGCTCAAATGATCCCCCAAGAACTCGTTGAAAATCTGGAGAAATTGTATGGTCTGGATAAGCCGGTCTGGCAGCAATATCTCCTTTTTCTTAAAGCAGCCCTCAGGGGAGATTTTGGATATTCTTATTATGCTTCCGGTCGCACAATCAGTGAACTCATTCAAGAGCATTGGCCTTATTCCATCCATGTAGGTCTGATGACGTTAGCATTTTCATCAGTAGTAGGATTAAGTCTGGGCATTATTTCAGCAATGAATCCCGGACGCTGGCCTGACTTTTTGGGCACAGGTGTCTCATTGTTTTGTATGACGGTGCCCTCGTTTGTCTTCGCCAAACTGATGCAGTACGTCCTAGCAGTCAAGCTAGGATGGTTGCCCACTGCGGGATGGGAAGGCCCAAAATATTGGATTATGCCGGTATTAGCTAATTCCCTAGGTCCCGTCTTAACATTACAGCGCTACACGCGCTCTGCCATCTCGGACGTGATGCGGTCGAACTATGTGCGCACCGCCCGGGCTAAAGGGCTGAATGAAGGAAAAGTGACACTGATCCACATCTTCAAAAATGCGCTTACACCTGTAGTCACCGTGGCCGGACCGATGACGGCCAGTCTGATTACAGGTTCTATCTTTATTGAGGGCATTTTCCGCATCCCCGGTCTGGGTTGGTACACCAATGTCTCCATTGGACGCCGTGATTATCCCTTGATTATAGCCTCTACGCTGCTGTGGACAACGCTGATCAGTATAACTTACTTTATAACTGACATTGTCTACGCCCTGCTAGACCCGCGTGTAGCTTATGTGAAGGAGCGCTAAAATGACGGTGAACATCATAGAGACGCCCACAACCTACAAACATCGAAGTGTCTGGCAAGCGTTCTGGTTCCGGTTACGGCACAATTGGCGCGCGATGCTCGCCCTGGGCTTCATCATTCTTGAGATTCTGATAGCCATCTTCGCCCCCTGGATCGCTCCTTATGACCCTGATAAGAGCGACTATGAGGCACTTTGGTCGTTGCCCACCGCGAAACACTGGATGGGCACCGACGATTTGGGCCGTGACGTGCTCAGTCGTTTGATTTACGGCGGGCGTGTTTCCATTGCAGTGGGCATTCTGGCTCAGATGACCCAAGTTCTGATCGGTCTTCCTATTGGCGCAATAGCGGGACTTGTCGGTGGCTGGGTAGACTATGCCTTTATGCGTCTCATTGACATACTCTCTTCGATCCCAAATATGATCCTCTATCTGCTGATGGTCTTGGTATTGCCACGCGGATTCTTCAGCATCATTATCGCCCTTTCGGTCACGGGCTGGATCGGGATTGCACGGTTGGTGCGCGGACAAGTACTTTCGCTGAAAGCCACCGACTATGTGCGAGCTGCGCGGGGGATGGGGGCATCAACCCGCCATATCATCTTTTCGCACCTGATCCGGAACACACTTTCTCCCGTACTCGTTTCCATCACCCTGGGCATCCCCGGTTCAATGATGGCTGAGGCAGGTCTGAGCTTCTTAGGATTAGGCATTACGCCTCCGATGTCATCATGGGGACAAATGATCGGCCTCTATCAAGCCTACATCCAGACGCTGTGGCACCTGACAGTCTTTCCCGCGTTAGTCCTATCCCTCACAATGCTGGCCTGGTTTACACTGGGCGATGGCTTACGCGATGCTTTTGACCCTTCGATTCAGATATAGGCAATCGGGAGCATTTCGTCTCAGTTGAAAAATCTTTGTCAAGCGTCAAACGTTAAAAGATGTTGACGTTTGGCGTTTGACGGACCTACACTACGCATCAATACCCCCAATAATTTATTTTAAGGATGACAAACATTTTATGACAACAATACCCACACTAACGAAGCACGAAACCGTGCGCAGCTTGTTTCCGGCTCTGGAAACCGGTGTATATCTCAACGTCGGCACTTACGGTATTATGCCCGCGCCGGCCCTTTCCTCTTTTCTAGAACTTGTCGAAGAATATGAACGTTTTGGACTATTCAGCACCAGTGGCGTCCATCAAAAGGCAGAGGCCGCCCGTGTAGCACTCTCCCAGCTTTTGGGATGTGAAGCTACACAAATTACCTTCACGGGCAACGCCACCGATGGCACCAACCTGGTTCTCGCGGGGTTAACCTGGCAAGCAGGCGATGAAGTGATCGTCACGGATGAAGAGCACGAAGCAATCAACCATCCCCTGCTTTATCTCCAACGCAGCAAGGGAATTCGGATGCGCCGGATCAAGGTCTCCCCCGAGCCAGATGTGATGCGCCAACATTGCGCGGACGTCGCTTCAGAACGCACCCGCCTGCTCGCATTCAGTCACGTCACTTGCGAGACGGGGACGCGGCTACCGGCTGCCGAGATGTGCCTGTGGGCAGCAGAACGCGGTATTCTTACCCTGGTGGATGGCGCGCAATCACTTGGTGTGTTTAAAACCCATATAGACGACATCGGTTGCGATTTTTATACCGGCAACGGGCACAAATGGCTCAGTGGGCCAAAAGGGACAGGTATCTTTTATACTAGCCCAGCGCGCCTATTGGAACTTTCACCTGCGCACGTCGGCGCGGGATCTTTGGAACACGCGAATGTAGACTCGGGGCAGGCGGACTTGTGGACTTCAGGACGTCGCTTTGAATTCGGCACCCGTGCTACCTCCTTGTATGCAGGCCTGGGCTACAGCCTCGCGTGGCTTGAAAACTTGGGATGGGACAACATTGAGCAATATATCGCCCATCTAAGCAACTATCTTAAAACAAAAATTCTGGCACGCTCCTACCTCCACTTACTCACGCCGCAGCCCTTTGCACAGTCCTCCGGTTTAACCACTTTCGTCATGGATGCCTGGGATGCCGGCAAACTGAGCCAGGAACTTATGCGGCGCGCGCGGGTTCGCGTCCGCGTCATTCCCCACTACAACGCCATCCGCATTTCAACCACCTATTTTAACAATGAGGCCGATGTGGATATGTTGATAGATACGTTAGATGCAATAGAGAACGAGAAATAGCAAGTTACGAATTACGTTTGACAAGGAGCATATATGACCACACATGTCAGACAACACAACGGCACACCCACGCTCTTTTTTAATGAGCAGCCAACGTTCGCGGGATATTTATGGGCTGGCGCGCCAACGGCGGAGGGGTATGCGATGGCGAAAGTGGCGCGAGCCTATGCTGAAGCGGGAATTCATCTCTATGCCTTTGATGTAGGTGTAGGCGCACCTGAACCGGAATGGTGCGGGCCGGGTGAAGGACACACGGGGTACTTCGATTTTTCTACAGTCGAAGCGCGTTATGGGCATATCCTGGATGTTGATCCTGACGCCCGCTTCCATCTACGCATCCATCTCGAAATGGGGGGCCAGCGCGGCAAGTGGTGGCGCGACCTCTATCCCGAAGAATGTGAACTCGATTCTGCCGGGCGTCGGAACACACAATCCTTCGCCTCCACAGTCTGGCGCGAGCAAGCCAACACTTTCCTGCGTGCCTATATCGCACATCTGCGTTCTTTGGGTCTGGATAAGCACGTGGTTGCCTATCAAACCGGCGCGGGACACACCGGGGAATGGGTCAAAGGCGATAGCTCAATGTGGGCCTACTGCGGTGACTACAGCGACCCGATGCGCCACCACTTTCGTGCCTGGCTACGGCAGACATATCAAGAAGACATCGCTATCCTGCGCACTGCATGGGATGATGAGGCCGTCACCTTCGATAAGGCTGAAGTTCCCTCGGCTGAGGCTCAACTGACGACCACACATCATACCTTCCGCGATCCTCGCCACGAACAGCGCGTCATTGACTACTATCGCTGCCTGGCCGATCTGTGCGGCGACTTAATCATTGACTTCAACCGCACCGTAAAAGAGGCGACTTGTGGACAGGCCCTGGCGGGTGCGTTTTACGGGTACTTGATGGAGTTGGCCTGGAACGCGGGGTTCTTCTCCGAAGGCGAAGATACCCCTTACGCCACCACTCAACGCAGCGGTCACTTGGGACTGGCGAAGGTTCTACGCTCTCCCTATGTAGATTTTATCGTCAGTCCCTACAGCTATGGTTTTCGAGGGATGGGGGGGATGGGGTGTGCAATGCCACCGGCGGAGTCGCTGCGATTGCATGGCAAACTCTACATCTTTGAAGAAGATTCACGGACACACCTGGCCCCAATTGATGCCGGGTTTGGCCGCGCGGATACGTTATATGACAGCATCGCCATCCTAAAACGCAACTTTTCCGAAGTATTGACGCGGGGCATGGGCATCTGGTGGTTAGGGCATAGCTCACACATTGACCCGGTTCAAGAACCCACTTTCCAATCCTTGCTCAAGCAATTCCAGGAACTCGGCACCTTTGGATTACAACTTGATCGAACGCCCGGCGCGGAAATTGCCGTGCTGGTGGATGACGAGAGCTTTTATTACGAATCCCTGGACAATAACCTGGACATCCCCTTGATTTTCCAGCAGCGGCTATGGGGCCTGCCACGTCTGGGCGCACCTAGTGATACTTACTTACTACAGGATTTCATCGAAGGCCGGCTGCCTCCTTACAAGCTTTACATCTTTCTCAATACATTCCAGCTTACTGGGGAACGTCGCGCGGCACTGCATCGTGAGCTACAACGCGAGGGGCGCGTTGCACTGTGGATTTACGCGCCGGGTTATATCCAGGATGAACCAGCATTAGACAACATGACTAAATTAACCGGCTTCCGATTCAGCAAGGGCGAACACGTCTGGGGACCAATGATGCATCTCCTCGATTTCGAACATCCCATCACTATGGGCTTGCCACAAGACTTGATGTGGGGGACGAATAGCCGCCTGGGGCCACTATTTCACCTTGAGGATCCTGACGCCACAATCTTGGGACAGGTCGTTTACTCACAGGGTCGTTGCAGGCCCGGCCTGGGGGTGAAAGTATTCTCCGACTGGACTTCAATCTACTGCGCCGCCCCCAACCTCCCCGCCCCCGTGCTGCGCGGCATTGCACGTTATGCGGGTGTTCACCTATACAGTGAGGATGGTGATGTATTATTTGCTTCGCGCCATCTATTGGGCGTCCACACACTTTCTGGAGGCTCACGTATCTTTACACTTCCAAAGCCAGTAGAGATAGTCTACGACCTCTTCGCGCGGCAGACAGTGGTACAAAAGCCCGCAGGGCACGTTGCGCAATTTAAAGTCATACTGGATGCAAAATCCACTACGCTTTACTACACCGGGGACAAAGAAACACTTAAGGGATATCTATAATCTTTGCCCCCTCCAGGTAGGGCTATCGCATTTGCAGTCACAGACTAAAAAAGTCGTAACCGTTTAGTTTTGTGAGCAATTACCGTTTTCTGTCACATGCTCCAGATAGAAAGTATGTTTAGATATGTTTTTTCG
>JAFGFI010000025.1 GCA_016931185.1 Anaerolineae bacterium | reverse complement strand
TACGACATCGTGCTGACCAACCCGCCGTTTGGCGGCAAGGAAGGCGCGCACATCCAGAACAACTTCGCGACCAAGGGCAACGCCACCGAACTGCTCTTCTTGCAGCACATTCTCAAGAAGCTCAAGCACACGCCGGACGCCCGCGCCGCCGTCGTTGTGCCGGAGGGCACGCTCTTTCGCGGCGGGGCCTTCGCCGAGGTCAAGCAAATCCTGCTCGACGACTTCCATCTCTTCGCTGTGGTGAGCCTGCCGCCCGGCGCGTTCGCCCCCTATTCCGACGTAAAGACCGCGCTGCTCTTCTTTCGCCGCGTGGAAGGCGCGCTGGAACGCAATCCTGCCGCCCGCGCCGAGACCTGGTATTACGAACTGCCCCTGCCGGAGGGCCTCAAGAAGTTCAGCAAGGGCAACCCGATTGCCGACGAGCACTTCGCCGAAGCGCGCGCGATGTGGCAGCATTGGCGCGCCTGGCGCGACGGCAAAGGCGAGCGTCCCTTTGCCGAAGCCGAGACCCTCCGCGAACAATGGCGCGCCTATTGGGAAAGCGAAGCTCCAAAATCCCAAAACTTGTCCCCGTCCAAGGGGATCGAAAATCCAAAATCAGCAAATCGTCCCGGACCGCCCTACACGACGTGGATTGAGCGCCTGGACGCCCTGCGCGCCCGCGACTACGACCTGAGCGCTCGCAACCCCAACCAGGATGCCCGCGTGACTTTGCCGCACCCGGCGGAGATCACCGCCCGCCTGCTCGAACGCCAGCGCGAGTTCCAGAGTATTTTGGAGCATGTACATCAGATGGTGAGCGACGGAGAGGTGGGGTAATGGAATTACGGTGGGAAATTCCTGAATTCTGGGGAACAAGGCATTTAGGGGATATTGCGCCTGAAGATTCTACCCAGATTTCCCCATCAGATTACCCAGAAAGGATTTTTAATTACTGGGGACTTGATGCAATTGAGAAAAATCAATTTGATGAGCCTGAGCCAAATTATGTACCAGGTGCACAAGTTCAGAGTACCTGTGTAGAGTTTGATGAAAGTCATGTCTTGTATTGCAAGTTACGACCATACTTGAATAAGGTTATCATTCCCACTGTTGCCGGAATTGGATCGACCGAGTGGATACCCCTAAAACCTCAGCCTGAACTGCTTGATCGAAAGTACCTTGCTTTTGTATTACGCTCTCAGAGATTTGTTGATTACGCTTCATCTAATACTACCGGAGCGAGGATGCCAAGGGCGCGAAAGAGCGCTTTATGGGATGCGCTAATCCCTATCCCCTACCCCGACAATCCGGCGCGCTCACTGACAGAACAACGCCGCATCGTTGCGCGGCTCGAAGCGATGCTGGCCGAGGTCCGCGAGATACGGGCGTTGCAGGCCGAGATCGAGGTGGATGCGGGGCGGTTGATGGATGCGGTCATTCAGGATGTGTTCGATCAACCCAATGCTCATTGGCAGACATCACTACTTACCGAGACGGCTTTTATCCAAACTGGCACGGCCAAAGGGCGGCATTTTGGAGGGCGGAGGACGATAGAGCTTCCCTACTTGCGGGTAGCCAACGTACAAGCCGGTTACCTCGATCTAGACGAGATTAAGACTATCACAATTGCAGAAGATGAAATTGACCGCTATCGGCTTCAGCCCGGCGATTTGCTACTCACCGAAGGTGGTGATTATGATAAGCTTGGCCGGGGTGCGGTATGGGAAGGGCAGATTGCATCGTGTATCCATCAGAACCACATCTTCGCCGTTCGTTTTGATCCAGGCGTTGTTCTTCCTAAATTTGCCGAGTACGAAATGCAATCGTGGCACGCTAAAAGTTACTTCCTGAGCGTCGCTAAGAAGACGACTAACCTTGCTACCATCAACAAGAAGAAATTGGGCAATTTCCCTTTGCGCTATCCATTGCTTGCTGAACAACAGACTATTGTGGCGCAGCTTGATGCGGCAAGAGCGGAGATCACAGAGATGCAAAAACTGCAATCTCAGGATACACGCTTGGTTGAGCAACTGGAACAAGCTATTCTGGCACAAGCGTTTCGGGGGGAGTTGTAAGCTATGTCCACGGCAAAACCATCCGCAACCCGCGCCACACAGGATGAAATCTTCGCGCACGCTCGCGCTTTACTCGGTGACAGAGCCATTAAGGTTGTTCAAGAAACGGACTGTCTGGCTATCGCCGGGCAAAGGGATTCAGCGCTTGCGTTGCTCAAGTCCTATGACCGGACCCTTGGCGGCGTGGGCTTGCACTGGTTTGAAGAAAAACGGGTGTTAGGCGTTTATCGCGCTTTCTTTTACGTGCTCTTGCCCTTGCGGAGCAGTACCGAACCGCAACACCATAGCCGGGAAATGATCCACGCCGCGTGCGTTTATCTGGAAGAACTCATCAAACGAATGGTGCGGCTGAACTTGTTCGAAAAACTCAAAGACGCTTCTGTGGAACGTCTCCCACTTGGCACTTTAGTGCGCAAAGTTCGTAAGAAGATTCCAATATGCTTGGGTGATGAACTGGAATGGCTGGCGCAAGGGGTGTATAACTTTGCCAAACACAAGTTTAATTTTGAGGAAGATGACGAACAGCCTGAACACTACTTTGGTTTGGACGAAGCTATTGCGGTTTACCTTATTGCTCGCAAGCTTGGGCTTGAATTAGAAGCCTCAAGCGGCAAAACGAGTGCTGAACTGATGCAGGAATAATCCGGATCGTTTTGCCTGTCTTCAGAGCAGTAAACGTAATCACCATATAAGCACTGCTTAAATGATGCTTTCTGCGGAGGTACGGGTATGTCAATAGTTGACGTCATCAGTATATTGAGCGATATAATGACAGTGCTTGCTGTGCTGCTCGGGGGTACAATGGCTGTGTTTGTTTACTTCCAATTGGCCCCGGTACTCCAACTCCGAATTCTCCCACGTTGGTCTGATGAGAACAAGCAGCACTTGATACTTAGATTTGAGGTAGAGAATAAGTCACGAGTCCGTGTGTACAAACCTTGGGGGCGGATCCAAGTACTCAAACATGGAATCAAACAGGAATCGTCTTTGTCTCATTGGGTCCCGTTCGAAGAGAGCACAATCAGACCTACAGAACTACCTGCCGAATGGTCCGAGCCTACCAAAATCTTCGCCAGTACTGAACATATCTATCCAGGAGAGACCATTGCGTTTGAGAGACTATGCCCTTGCCCGGAAGATGCGGTCATTGTGCATATCGGCCTGCAGGCTGGTCTTAAGATGAACCTTTTGGAGCGTATCATCACTAGAAAAAAGAGACCTTGGCAGCAAACCACGACCTGCTTTGTTGTTAAGTAGAGCACACATCGAAGATATGCAGGAAAAACTGCCCATGCGTACTACTTGGTGTTACAATGACAGAATCCATCAGAATCAGTATTTTTGGACGGAGGCTACATGGAAACTCGAGCACCTCAATCAACGGACGAGCATAATCGGAATACAAGAACAGTATCACCGCAAAACGAAAAAATAGTGCCAGAAGAATCAGCAGTAAGTGAGCGCCCAACAACTCCTAAGGCTATATCGGCAACCGAAGGCTTGTTAGTGTTAGGTGTGAGTGCTATCGCTTATTTCTTGGGTTGGCGTTTTTTGTTCGCCTATTATTCGGGATTCGGCTTGGATCCCTCTCTATTTGTTGTTTCACCAACAGAGGTAATTTTCGCTGGATGGCGAATATACGGACTGATTGCGGGCCTGATTGTCTCGGCAGTTGTGATGCGATCGATCATTCAAGGCTTCTTGCGACACTCTGTGCAAAAGCAAAGACTAAAAGCTATTGTAAGAGGGTTTTATCTCCTTCTGGCAATCAGTGTTGTGATAGGCTTATACGTTGTTTCTCAGTTGGTCTGGTTCTTTTTTGGAAGCGGCTCTGCCTCCTTCATTTTCTATGCTTTCGCCTTCACAGATATTGCGCTTTTGTGGGCGACGTTTGTCTTCGGCGAATATATTCATAGAGTTGCCAGGCCGACAGTGACTCAAGATTCGGTGTTTACATTGTATAGGATTGTATTTGCGGTTCAGAAATTATGGGTGGTGGTGATCGCTCTTGCGACAGTACTGATACTAGCTCTCTTTTCTAGTGGGAGTGGCGTAGTATATTCGGCGCGAGACCGGCAGCCGGAGACCAGATTGAATAAGGTGACATTCTATGTTGATCGACAGTTAAGTATACCAAATGGGATTCAGATTAGCGACGAGGTTTGGTGTTATAGTGATTTGCGGCTAGTGACCAAAACTGATGACACTTACTTCGCTTTTAGACTTGATGAGGTGATCAATGATACAGCTACCCTATATGGTATTCCTAAGGATCGTGTTATCGAATTCCAAACACGACCTTGGTACGACAGATCTGATATCCCGTGAGTTTTTTGGCCAAGGCCATGGAAAACTACACATTGCAAGACATTCCGAAGAATAGCTCTTGTGTCGTTAATCACTTGTGCTCTCATATCTGCATATATGTTTGCGACACGTAACTATTCAGGTGGGATGCACTTTTACGCCTGAAATGACAGTGGGAAACGCAAAATCGCCGTTTTTGGCCTGGAATAAGTGCGTC
>JAFGFI010000298.1 GCA_016931185.1 Anaerolineae bacterium | reverse complement strand
TCTAAAAGATTAATTTTCTTAAGTTCTGGTTTATAATCTCTGCGACCTCCGTGTCTCTGCGGTGAGATTTCCAATTTTTTCAGCGGAATCATAGTATATTTCTAAAAAAGTTAAGAAGAGTACTTCCAATCAAACGTAGCGCCAGCACGTTCCCAAAGATCATCAGGAAACGCATCAGGGTTTTTCAGCCCAACCGCTTCCGCCAGGGCGGCGGCGTGTTGGATAAGAAACCACGCGAAGTTTTGCCCGGTCTCGGCATTTCGCAAAAACGCGTGAGCCATAAGGCCTCCTGCTTCCAGGGCACCACGCTCATAAAAGGCAACGCGCAGCCGGTCAAGGTCGTAGGGAATACAACGCAGGTCAACGTGCCAACTATTATGCTCCCAGGTCAGCAAGGCATACTCGACTCCCATATTGCCGTCAATGGCCATTCCTGCCGAACCCGGATTGAGTGCCAACCCACCATTGTGACGCGCCTGCCACGCGATATGCGTGTGACCGCACACAAGAACGGTTTCTTCCAGGTGTGCCAAATCATCCCTCAAACTCGGCGGCTCCGCATCTTCCGGCAACAAACAGGCATCCTTGAACTTGCGCACTGTCCTGGTGTCCTGATCGGGAACCAACACCCCGTTGACTTGCGTAAGGGACCCGTGGACGAAACGGATAGGCATTGTACCGGGGGGTATCACTACTTGCTGTTCAGGCAATGCAGCGAGGAAATCGAGTGATTCCGCATCCAACTGCGCGTAAGTCCACCGCATCGGCGCCCACTGCGCCGCTGTGCGCCAGGCCGCCGGTCCGCGCCCCATCCTGTAATCCAATAAATAGTTATCTGTATTCCCCCGGATCATACGGGCATCTTGAGAACGCAACAGATGCAACGTTTCTAATGGGAACGGCCCACCTGTAACCAGGTCACCCGCCACGAGCATACCCTCCACGTGACAAGATTGAATATCTTCCAATACGGCTTCCAGTGCAGGCAAATTGCCGTGAATATCGGCTAAGACAGCGAGACGCATAAATATTACCCTCCTCTGAAAATAGCGAATAGCGAATTACGAATAACGAATTACGAATGGTGGACGCACCGCGTTAATGAGTCATTCCTCTCAAAATTGCGGCGTCAGTTTGATCAGAACCACATCGTGAACATCCACGCGCGTGCTAAAATCACCCGTAAATATTCCCAGATCCTCCCCTTTCCACAAGTCGCGCACCCGGCAAGGGCGGCGGTCATGCAGGCCAAGCGATTCCCATGCCACAGCTACCCGGCGTCCCGGTCGCTCGCCAAGATTAAAAAGCCCCACAGCGATACTGCCACCGGCCAACGGCTTCGCCCAGGTCTCGGCAATCTGCCGCCCCCAGTCCACCTGCCCCACACGATACCCCTGGCGGCCAAAGGGATCCTGATTCACGGCAATGACCTCACGATTGAGTAAAATATCGCGGGTGGCTTGATTCATCGCGCGCACATCACATCCCACCATCAGGGGAGATGCCAATAGACACCATAACGTGAAGTGGCTACGATACTCGGCATCCGTACAGCCCCCATGCGCGACATTTCCCTTGCCATACATCCCCACTACCAGCATATCCGGATCATTCCAATGCCCCGGCCCGGCATAAGCTTCCAGACCCACTTGCTGCGCAAAACCGATGTGCAGGATGGAATCCCACGAGTCATTAATGTCACCCGTTGTGCGCCACATCTGCCCGCCGGCCCTCACGCCCCATTCCCAGGGCTTATGTTTTCCCCATTCACACATACTGAAAAGAATATCACGCCCCGTAGCTCTCAAGGCCTGCCCCATTCTCTGGTAGAGCATCGGCCCGTCCACACCGGGCGGTGCATAGCAAAAATCATACTTCAGGAAATCCACGCCCCACTCTGCAAAAGTCTGCGCATCCACTTCCTCATACCCATAACTGGCGGGCATTCCGGCACAGGTATGCGTCCCCGCGCATGAATAGATGCCGAACTTCAAGCCCTTACTGTGGACATAGTCCGCCAGCGCGGGAATACCGTTAGGAAACTTACCGGTATCCCATGTCAGATGACCCTCCACACGTCCCTCGGCCTCCCAAAGATCATCAATAACCACATATTCATAACCGGCATCCTTCAACCCTTCGCTGATAAACGCATCAGCGGTTTCACGAACCAGATCCTCGTGAATCCTACCTCCAAACGTATTCCAACTATTCCAACCCATAGGTGGTGTTTTTGCTAACATTGTATCTCCTTGTCAACCGGTGCGTCGCACTTCGGAAAGTGCAACGCACCGGTTTTCATGCATTAACGGTGAACCCCACTCATAAAAACTTCCCCAAAGCATGGTACATACCGTGAACATACCACGCTTTTGGCAACCAGGCAAATGACTAATACCTTTCAATAATTAGTATGCGTTTAGTTTTGTGAGCAAACGGTGCCATTGATAGCAGCAAAGCGGCTATAGCAGCAGGAAAGAGATGTTTTTTCGTTGGCGGGCATAGCCCGCCAACGAAAAAACACCCCCAAAACCCGCGTTTCTGTCTGGAGCAGGTGACAGAAAATGGTAATCGCTCACAAAACTAAATAGTTACAATAATTACTTTGCATTGCAGACATTTCGTGTTAGAATTTTATTAGACGCAACGAGTTAGTAACCGTACTGCCGCCGTTATGCATAACATACAAGGAAGATGAAATGCGGCATTTTCACTTGTATAGACCGGTAAATTGTGAACAACACTTTTGAAAAAGATTGGGCCAGTCTCTCAACAGACTGGCCCAATCTAGGCAAGGTGGCAACTTGCGTTAAGATACCTGCTCAAGGAGGCAACGATGAACGTCAAACAGACTGTATTAGAAGATTGGCAAAAACGTATGAAACGCGCGCGCAAAACTCTGGCAAAACTCGAAGCCGAGTTAGCCTACCAAAACTATGAGTTGGAAATTACACGGCGGCTGCAAGCAAAGGCACAAAGTGAGGCCGATTGGGATGATTGGCGCGTCCAGATAGATATCCTTTCAATGCTCGCCGGGCAGACCGAAGAACGTATGGAAGAAGAACAAGAAGATATCGCCTTGTGTACCGCGATGATTGCGGAGATTGAGGCGGATTTGGCGGTGGGATAAAAAGCTCTATACTTACAGAAAAGTGTTGGGGTTTTTATCCATTTCCGCGAGGTAATTAATGGACATAACACCGATGATGGAAGCGGCGCTTGCGCTGTTTCGTGAGCATAAGGGTATCCTACGCACCTCCGACGCGCTGCGTCTGGGTATCCACCCACGCAGCACGCTCTACGCGCTCCGAGATGCCAGCCTGGTCGAGCCGTTGAGCCGGGGACTCTATCGCCTGACCGAACTGCCACCGTTGGCTAACCCTGATCTGGTGACGGTAGCTCACAAAATCCCTCAAGCCGTTGTTTGCCTGGTTTCTGCGCTTGCTTTTCACGGACTGACCACGCAGATTCCTCACGCGGGGGACATCGCTCTGCCGCCCCAAGTCGCGCAGCCGACACTGGCTTATCCCCCCAGCGAGTGTTTCGTTTTTCCGGTCTGGCGCTCAGGGAAGAGATCGAAACCCACACGCTTGACGCCACACCGGTGCGCCTCTATGCCCCGCCCAAGTGCGTGGCCGACAGCTTCAAGTACCGGCGGACTCGGCCTGGATATTGTCCTGGAAGCCCTGCGCGCCTACCGTGCCCATCCCGCTTTTCAGGTGGATACGCTGCTCAGCTACGCGCACATCTGCCGCGTGGATAACGTGATGCGCCCCTACCTGGAGACGTTGCTATGACCCATAATATCGCGGCTTCGGTGCATCAACGCTTGCTCAATCAGGCGCGCGCTCAGGGGCGTCCCTTTGATGAGCTACTGCAATATTTTGCCCTGGAACGGTTTCTCTACCGCCTGGAACGCTCGCCCTACGCGGCGAAATGTGAGTTGTTTTCTGATCAGACCTATGCGGCGCGACAGACGCGACAAATGAAGCGCTGCTGATTTGAGATAGAGGTTCTGTGACAGAAGGCTGACGCTGGATATATGGGACAGAGGGTGAGGCAACACATTGATGGATCTAAATGAACGATACCTGAAAGGCGTTAGCGATCTTTTGTGGGCAATGCAGACGACGGATGACGACTATCTTTCTGTACTTACTCTTCAGGGGCGCTTGGCACAAGCTGTTGCTGACACACAACAGTATGGCTCAACCGAAACCACACGGCATGAAATTGCGCACGTAACCATGCAACTGGATCGACTGTGTGAAACATTTGGGTAAGTCATTCCGCAGTTTGTGTGGTATCAGCGAATTGCTCGCGGATGGCTCTCCCAAGATATATCATAACCTGCCTCAGCTTGATGTAGGGCGGCTTGTTGGTCGAGAAGAGGAACTGGCGAAAATTCACAGGCATCTTTTATCGACGACATCCTCTCCTGTTGTTGTTATACGGAGTATCGGTGGAATTGGCAAAACTGCTCTAGCCTTAGAAGCTGCACACTATTACTTGCGTGAGGTGGATAGATTACCTAAATCTGAACGGTTTGAAGCAATCATTTGGACCTCTGCAAAGCATGAAATTTGTATGGCGAACGGCAGCCGTTATAAAAGGTCAAATTATCAGGACACACTTGATAGGATTTATTCTACTATTGCTATAACTTTGGAGCGTGATGATATTCTACCTGCTGGTTCTGAACTACGAGATGAAATGGTAAAGAAGGCATTGAGACAACAGCAAACCTTGCTAATCATTGATAATTTGGATACGGTAGACGCTCAAGTGTTCCCTTTCCTAAAAGAATTACCCCCAAGAACCAAAGTCATACTTACTAGTCGTGTTCGGGTCAGGGATTGGCCCGACGATATAGAACTAGGCGAAATTACTCAAAGAGATGTTTGCACCTTCTACGAGAGTTGGACTGGTATTCGTGCATCATGGGTTAAAAAGCAGCAAATTTCTAAGTTGCACCATCGCATAGGGGGAATCCCTCTTGCGTTAAAATTCTGCTTCCCATTCATTGAAAGCAAGGCTGATTTAGATATTGTGCTTGCACATTTAGCAGAAGGGCTAAAGGGGGCAGAGATGGTTTCTTTCTGTTTCGATTTCAATTGGCAAAGGTTACGGCAAGAATCCCAAAAGGCATGTGAGATATTAAAGGTGATGACCTTGTTTGATCCAATCAGAGGATCGAGTGCCGATATGATAATCGCTGTGTTGAATGATAATACCACGACGAGTGATTTTGATGCGCAGTGGTATAAGATTTCTGAATTTTCTCTCGCCGCCGGGACAGATGAAAAGAGATATTGTCTCTTGCCGCTTGTACAACAATACATATTTCAATATCTCACAGAATCACAAGTTAACAAGTGGCGACAAAAACAACTTTGTTATTACCTGGATAACTTGCTTGGATCATACATTGTTCATGTAGATTTTGTATGCGGAACACGGAATACATATCAGGATTTTAAGGAGGTTGATAACCTTGAGATAATCTTTGAGTGGTGTCAAACGATATCGCATCCAACAGAGGAACATTTGCAGTTTGCTGATGGATTTGGTACGTTACTGTATCTGGTTGGATATGTGGAACGCGCAATCAATGTCGCAGAATGGGGACAGAAAATATCCCAAAAGATGGGGAATCGTGAGAAAGAATATGATTTTTGGAACAAGTTGATCCTGTACCATACGTGGTCAGACGAACTAAATAATGCAGCACATGCTCTAGATAAAGCCGGTGAATTGAGCGCACCGATACCGGAGTACCGTCCTGATAATGTGTTGGAATATAGAGGATCATATTTGATGCGCTCATATTTGATGCACAAAGATGATGAGATTCCGCTATATGACGCTTATAGATGGCTTCATGAGAGTACAATTATTCGTGAAACTTATAATAAACCTGATAAAGATCGACGTGTTGCCGTTTTAGGAAGATTTATGATGGGGGTCTGGCACTATCGTATGGCGACAAGGCCAAAAGCTAAAATGGATTTAGATCAAGGTATAGTTTCGGATGAGCTAGATATGTGTAAAATATCTAATATCCCAGACGAATACCTTGGGCCAAAGGGAGTTAAAATTCTGCTTGCGAAAGCGGAAGAATGCTTGGAAGGAGCATTATCTCTTGCACAAGAGATATCCTTTGAACGCGGTCTCACTTATATTCTAAATTACCTTGGTCTTGTTTATCTTGAACAGGGGCGATATCCTGAATCTGAGGATAAGTTGCGCTCTTCCTTAGGAATTGTCTAAGATATTCCGAGATCGACGTCGTATTGCTAGAATCCAAGAGTCTTTATATCATCTTAAGCTTAGTGAAGCGTGGCAATGGGCTAAACTGGCTATGGAAAACTTTGAGATATTGGGCATGAATGAAAAAAAGGAGATCAGAGATGAGCTTGAAGAGATTGGAAAGGTTCATAAAGTGGGTAACGAATTCAGCAAACCGGAAATTACAAAAACCTCCAAAAGGATCGGGTAAGCGTATAGTCTTTTTGGATCGCGATGGTGTTCTTAATGTAGACAGACATGTGACTTATCGACTTGAACAATTCGAGCTTATTGCTGGAGTGATTGAAGGTTTATCTCTCTTGCAAGCATTAGGTTTTGAGTTCATCATTGTCACAAATCAGTCTGCGGTCGGCCGAGGATGGATTTCGGAGCATGATGTAGATCGATTTAACCAAAGACTAATCTATGAACTAAATCAGAACGGTATTGAAATTACAATGGAACGTATCTATATTTGTCCTCACGATCCAATCTTTGGTACAGGAAAATACAAGAAGAAATGTGACTGTCATAAACCAAGACCAGGTATGTTCCATACAGCGGCTGATGATTACGGTTTGGAGTTAACTGAATGTTATTACATTGGTGACAAGATGTCAGATGTGTTAGCTGGATTCAATGCGCGTTGCAAAACGATATTGGTAGAGACCGGGATTTTGGATGATATTCATGAATATCCTGGTGTTTCACCGGATGTTAGAGTGAAAGATTTGCCTAAAGCTGCACATATAATCTCGGGCGAACTAGCAATTGAACAAATGTATACTACTGGAAAATTCGTTGCTCCTTTTGGAGCCGAGATATGTGCTGCCCTCCAGCTCACACATCAAGGAGTTAATAGTGCGAGCTTCGTGTATACAAGAGAACAGGTTAGTAAATGGCAACGATGATGCTTAGGGAACTGTCGGAGTGTCTACAAACCATACGGTCATATTTGATTGGTGAATTCAACGAGAGGAAACAATGAACACCAAACGAGGATTAGATCAACTCAAAACGTGTTTGGTACACTATGCCCCTGATCGCTTGCCAGACTTTCACACTCTGGAAGCGCGCTTCAACAAAAACGAAAACGATGAACTGATTTTGGGTACCAGCGAAAACACCCGTAATGAGCACAACCAGATTATGCGCGCTTTGAACGCACTCGCATTGGCACGGTGTGGCATCAGCTTCAACGATCTCTGTGAAGGGAAACAACCGCCTGCAACACTCATTCCGAATTCCACCGATCAACAGCCAGACGAAATCCTGGAGCGATTGCGCCGCATCGAAGCAAAACTCGATCAAGGTCGCGTCGAAGATCGTCAGGTTGCCGAACAACTCCTTGATGCTTTGTCGCAAAATCAGGTGGCGCAGACTGAAGCCGCTCAGATAGTCGCTGACTTGCGCGACTGGATGCAAGCTGTGCAGCAATCCGGCCTGCCGCTCAACACGGAAGTCCGCGAAGCCCTGGACACCCTGACCGAACACAAAGGCAGCGACTATCAATATCTGCAATTGGCGATCCCCCTCATTCCCGGCATTTTGAGCTACAACGTAGAGTTAGGAAGTCAACATCAAGTGGATTTACCGGCACTGTGGGAAAGTATCCAAAGACGGTTCGGCAAAAAGTCCCAGGCGCAACCTTTGCCTGAGACGCTGGCGACATGGACATATCCAGTCGGTGCGGGCGTCACCAGCGTTGCGATTTCGGCAGGTGGAAAACTTATTATAGGTGGAACTCTGGGTAAACGGGTCTTCTGCCTGAACCGGAAGGGACAAACGTGTTGGTCGGCGCCCGTTGGCAATCAAGCCTGGCGCGTGGCTCTTTCGGCGGATGGTGAAACGGCTGTTGTTGGTACCGGCAGTACTCGCCCATGGGACATTAAAGGGCGAGGTATTTATGTTTTCGATAAACAGGGGCGACTCTGTTGGAAAGCAGACCTAGGGGCTTCGGTATGGGGCCTTTCTATATCTACTGACGGATGCACGATTGCGGTGGGGACCGATGGGCATGAAGTGTTAATCTATGATCGTGACGGTCATCTGTTGTGGCGGCGTAGAATTGCAGGAATTGGCTGGTATGCCTGGGTTTGGGCAACGGCGCTATCGGCCAATGGAGAAACCATAGTCCTGGGTGCGGCAGATAAAACGGTGCAAATTTTGGATCGCGGCGGCAATTTGCTGGGAACCCATAAAGCTGCGGCGGACGTTTTTACTGTGGCGGTCTCTGCCGACGGGCAAACTATCGCCGCCGGTTCCAGCGATCAACAGGTTTATCTTCTTGATCGCCACGGGAATCTTCAGTGGTACACAAAGTTGGAAGACAAAGTTTGGGCTGTGGCCTTGACAGGTAATGGGGCGCGGCTAATTGTAGGGGCGGGTGAGAAAGAGGCCCATGTGCGTGTTTTTGACCGGTCGGGGCAGTCCTTGTGGCGACGTTATGTGGTAGGTGGTGTGACAGGTGTGTCGTTGGCGGAGAATGGTCGTGTTATTGGTGTTGGTACCAGAGATGGACATTTCTATCTCTTTGATGATGAGGGGAACCCGTTATGCAATGTAGCTGCTGCCAAAACAGTTCGCGATGTGGCAATCTCGGCTAACGGTCGCGTTGCCGTTGCCGGATCAGAAGACGGATATATCTATGGCGTCTTGGTTCCTTCCGTGTCCAGGACATTTGACTCTAAAGGGAACTCCAAATTTATTCCGCCGCAGACGATATACCACGGCATCGGCAAAGCCTGGGCCGTGTTGGTTGGCATCAACCACTACGGTGACACCTTCATCCCCTCGCTCAAAGTTTGCGTAGACGACGTCACTGCGATTCACCAGTCCCTAGCCGGGAAATACGAGGTCGCCAAACTACTCACCGACGCCGCACCAGAGCACTTACCTACGCGAGCCAATATCTTGGGCGAGCTATCCACGATTGCACAGTCGGCCAGTGAGAATGACCTGCTCTTGTTCTACTTCAGCGGGCACGGGATGGCGCGAGATGGTGAAAGCTATCTCCTGGCGCGGGACACGCGACTTTCCGCACTGAAACACACGGCGGTAGCGATGAAAGACATCCGTGAAATTGTCGCCCAATCCCCTGCGCACGCCAAAGTCATCGTGTTGGATGCGTGCCACTCCGGTGCGTCCATCGGCAAGGCAGAGTCAACGATGATGCCAGAATTCATCCAGCGGGTCTTTGGACAGGCGGAAGGGATGGCTGTGCTGGCCTCTTGCAAAGAGAACCAGCAATCGTGGGAATGGCCCGAAAAGCAGCGCAGCGTGTTCACTTATTATTTGCTGGAGGCGCTGACCGGTAAAGCCGACTTTGAGCGTAAGGGATTTGTCTCTGTGACTGATGTCAGCAACTATGTGACCCATGGCGTTAAGACATGGGCGGCGCAGCGCAGTGTCCCCCAGACGCCAACGTTGCAATATACAGCGGCAGGGGATATTATCCTGCTGCGGCATGAGGATAAAGGTTTGTGAAAATTCGCATCTTAGCTTCGTGTACTAGGGAAGAAAGTATACACTAAAATTGCTGTATTCAAATCCAAAGATTGCAAAAGTGTCAGTAGATACCTGCATTTTTGCACGCTTTTTGTCCAATGCAGCTACTTGGTAAACTAGATAAATCGTGCTTGTGATCTTGCGAAACCGAGACAAATTATGCTAAAATATAAGCATAGGAGGGAACGGTGCCCATATACCATCTCTTTGACCAGACCTTGAAAATCATTGCCCGTAACTATGCGGATGTGCTGTTGCGGTTAGCTTTCCCGGGAATGCCCATCCGCCTGGTAGGCACGGAATTGAACGTGGAGTTAGCTCTGCCTATCCGCCCGGTAGATTTCGTGCATCGCGTTGTGTATAATAAACAAGAATATCTGCTGCACATCGAATTTCAATTTATGGCATTTTTTCAGTGAACAGGAGATACAAAAAAATGCAAGGAGCTACCTTTATCGAAGAGCTATTCCAAGATAAACTCGATAAAATGAGTGCACAACTATTACAACAAGGGATGCAGCAAGGGTTACAGCAAGGAAAAGCTGAAGGGCGCGTAGAAGCTCAACGTATGGCAATCTTGGATGTTCTAATGTCACATTTCACCCCTCCGGTCGCCCAATACCGGCGTATTGAAAGTCAGTTACAAACTCTAGTAGATATGGAACAGTTGCGTGCTTTGTTATTCACAGCGGTCGAAGCAACGGACATTACTGCTTTTGAACGCGCGCTGGCACAAACAATTGACACACAAGAAAAACCCTAGAATCCTATCATCATTTTATGCTATGCCCGTCACTAAAGCTGATATTAAACACCGAATAACCACTGGCCGCGAGAAAGGCTATCCCCCCAATCTGTGCGGTTTCGATATGCAGGGCCTTGACTTGCGGGGGGCCGACTTACGCGGCAGCAATATGCGCGATGCCAAGCTCAATGGAGCCGACTTGCGAGAAGCCGACTTATATGAAGCGAGGTGGGTTGGCGCCGACCTGCGCGGGGCCGATTTGCGCGGCGCTCAGCTTGCGGGCGTGGGCTGGCGTTTTGTCATCCTGGATGAAACCACGAAGCTGGACGAGAAATGGCATCTGGTGTGGATGCTGGTCACACAGAGCTACATTTCGCGCAACCTGCACGGGATAGATTTACGAGGAGCGTACTTCGGAGGGGAATATCGCGGCGCGTCCCTAAATCGCTCCGAAATTACTCACAACTTCAGTGGAGCCGACTTGCGCAACGCCTATTTCTGCACCAGTACCCTTGAGGGCGCGTGCTTTCGCGAGGCTGACCTGCGCGGGGCAAACTTTCGCTTTGCTGCTTTGCGCGATGTAGACTTTTGCGGCGCAGACCTGCGCGGCGCGATATTGAGTGGTGTGGATTTGCGCGGCGCGTACCAAGATGAATACACACGACTGGACGAGAAATGGCAGTTGGTATGGGATATCCAGCAACATGGTGGAACAGGACGTGACCTGCGCGGCGTAGAGTTAGCCGAAGCTTATCTACGCGGCCTCGATCTGCACGGGGTCGACCTAACCGGCGCAAATCTTGCCAAATGCAATCTACAAGAGACCAACTTCCGTGAGGCACACCTCAACGCAGCACATCTGGATTATGCACAGGCACTCAAAGCCGATTTTCACCAGGCATCTCTTGTGGGTGCGACACTGTGTGAGGCTGATCTTACCGATGCCATATTCAGAGATACTGTCTTGCGCGAGGCGGACCTCAGCAAGATACGTGCCGACCACGCCAATTTCAATCACGCCGACCTACGTAACGCAAGGCTAGATGAAGCCCGGCTACGTCATACTACACTTGTCGCCGCCGACCTGCGCCATGCCCGATTACAAAAAGCGGATTTTGAAGCCGTCGATCTGCAGCAGGCTCTGCTTCAACAGGCTGACGCCACCAGAGCACTCTTTTGGAAAGGTAGCAAGTTACAGGAGGTCAATTTCCAGGGGGCAACGTTATACGGGGTCAATTTTTATCAGGCGGACTTGACCCGCGCCAACCTTTCCAATACCAATTTGCGCAAAGCTCATCTACGCGATGCGATCATCAATGGGGTCGATTTCCGGGGAGCAGACCTGCGCGATACACACATCGAATACCTGGCACTGGCCGGTGATCAGGTCGATGGGGTCCAAATCGAGAGCCGTTGGCGACTCATCTGGGATATCTTCAAAAATCCCTTGTCAGGACGCGATCTGGCGGAAAAAGATCTGCACAGTGTAAACCTTTCCCATGCTAAGCTCCATGCCGCCAACCTGCGAGGCGCGAACTTGCGCGCTGCCCATTTGAGTTATGCGGACTTACGTAATGCTGACTTGCGCGACGCGAAACTCAGTTTTGCGAAGCTGGATCACGCCAAACTTGAGGGGGCGGATTTGCGCGGAGCGGATTTGCGTGAGGCATCGCTCACAGGGGTGGATATCCGTGCCCTGCGCATTGATGAAACCACGAGATTGGACGGCAAAATCGTTTCGGTGTTACAGGTAGGGAAGGAAAAACGCGCTTTGCGAGGTGTGGACTGGTCAGGATTAGACCTGCAAGCCATAAACCTGAGCGGAGCCGATTTACGCGCCGCGAACCTCAGCCGTGCCCAATTGCAATCTGCCGACTTAAGTGGGGCGGATCTGCGGGGTGCGAATTTAGAGGAGGCTGATTTATGCGAAGCTAACCTATATGGTGCGGATTTGCGGCAGGCAAATTTAACCCGCGCCGATGTACGCGGCGCAAATCTGGATCACACGCGCCCCTTTGAGGCCAATATAGCTGAGTTGCGCCACAATAGCGCAACCACCTGGCCAGATACCTTCATTCCAAAAGACGATTTGCGCTTCTTTGAGAAAGCACAAACGCGCATCTCACATGATCCTAGCAGAGGGCAAGTAGCCACCGCCACGATCACCGGTGGCTACAATCATTACGATGACTACCTCCTTACCTATCGCTTTGAAACAGTCAATGTTGAAGGCCGTATTTGCGTTGTCGAAGCCGAACTTAACACCTTTTTCGATCTCATCAGCTATGGGCGGATCTATGGCAAAGCGCCACATTGGAAAGACACCTATGCGCAGGGATACACCTTCCAGGTGCGTTGTCTGCCTGCCAACCCGGAGGTCCACTATCCATTGGAAAAATTCTCATTTTGGAGTTGAATTGCTTAGAGGAAAAGTTTTATGAATATAGTGATACGATTCTTCGCGGTATCCCGTGAAATAACGGGCACGGCGCGGCAGACACAGAGTTTCCCAGAAGGTACAACGCTACAAAAGCTGCAAGAGCGGCTTTTTGAGACGTATCCTACCCTGGAAGCGCAACGCGTGCGCTTTGCCGTCAATCTGACCTACACACCTTTGACCACCGTGCTGCACGAAGGCGACGAGGTCGCGTGCATTCCGCCAGTGGGAGGGGGGTAAGAGAATTACAGATCACAAAGCAAGACCGTTAAATGCTGGGGAACACATAACAAATAACGGATGAAGAAATAATGATGAAGAAACTTATCAAAATCACGGACCGGCCTATCTCCACCGATGAAGTGGCGGCGCGCCTGGCGGGCCCCACAATTGGCGCGGTGGTAACGTTTGTCGGCGTGGTGCGCGGCGTTACGAGAGGACGTGAAACCCTGCACCTGGAATACGAGGCCTACCCGGAGATGGCCGAAAAAGTGTTGCAGCAAATCGCAGATGAGGTGTACGCGCGCTGGACGGATATACACCAGGTGGCAATTGTGCATCGAGTAGGCCAAGTGGAGGTAGGTGAGACGGCAATTGTCATTGCCCTGTCGGCAGCACACCGGGCACAGATGTTTGACGCGCTGCATTATGCGATTGATCGTATTAAAGAAATTGCGCCGATCTGGAAAAAGGAAATATGGGCCGACGGCGTGGAATGGAGAAGCGAACAGTGAACCCTAAACATGAGCTTTACCCGATGTTGAGCGTTGAAGATGCATTGGAAAAAGTGCTGGCGATGTTCCATCCCCTCGAAGCAGAACGCATGCCGGTGTTAGAAACGTTAGGGCGTGTGCTCGCCGAAGACATCATTGCGCAGGGCAATATCCCGCCGCACGCGAACACCGCAATGGACGGCTACGCAGTGTTAGCTGCCGACCTGGTGGGGGCGAGGCCGGAGTTTCCCAAACGTCTGCGCGTCATTGAGAACCTGGCTGCCGGCTACGTCGCATCTAAGCACGTCACTCCCGGCACGGCTATCCGCATTATGACGGGCGCGCCACTGCCTGACGGAGCAGATGCTATCATCCCCTTTGAAGAGACCCGCCAAGATGGAGACTGGGTGGACTGCTTCGCCGAGATCCCGGCCGGCAAGCACATACGGCTTGCCGGAGAAGACGTGC
>JAFGFI010000297.1 GCA_016931185.1 Anaerolineae bacterium | reverse complement strand
GTTTGCCGAGCCGTCGCCCCCGCTGCTGCGCTATGTCGGCCTATTACCGAATTAATTTTTTAAAGTTCATTAGCCGCACAATCCGGCTCAAAGTGTAACTTTTAGAATAGATACGTCACCTTAATAAAAAGTGTCCGGTAGTATATTTGCTTACCGTGTTTATGACTAGCTGTTCCGCTTCACCCGCGCCGCGACTGCGTGAAAATCGCCTTCGCTAGAAAACTACCTGAAAGTGTGTTTCATCACCGCCGGCAAGCCGTGAAACAGCGTCGAGTGGAAGCGATGTTGGGCAGTATAGACTTATAGTGGATAACGTGCATTAAAAAGATCGATGATTTGTAAAAACTCTTCCAATAATCTATTTTATAAGTATAGGCTAGTTTTTTTTTGAGTGTCAACAATGATTTAAAATAAATCCAGACTATAACAGCCTCAGCAGGCACTTGGTTGACGAAGTGGCTGATCCCTCGTGTTGAGGAATGCTTAAGGAGACGCGCTATGGAAGGCCCGGCTACAGGTCGATAACAGGTAACGCGCTATGGAAAGCGCGGCTACATACAGTCGAAAGGTGAAACTTTGACGTCTCACCTTGTTTTTGCGCAAAAGTGGGGGGGCTTTATTAATAGCCTCCTCTGGAGTTTTGCGTGAAATCAGTCCAAATTAAAGGTCTTTAACAGGTTGTGTAAACATAATCGCATTTCGGCAGCATAAGGGTGCGTTTCCCACAAAGCTACCTTAGTCAGTTGCTCGTTTTCGAAGCAGAGTTGCCCTGGGACATTTAACAAATCACTAACCAAGCGCTTCGGGCCAAACGCTTCAAAAGCGGAGCCGGTTAGCATCCAGGGATGTAACCACGCCCGCAAATTGTGCGCCACATCGGTCAGTAGCACCCAAGCTTCTTGCGCATTCAAGCTCTGCTTGCGCCGGAGATGGAGTTGGAGGCCGGATTTGTCAGCTCGAAATTCGATCTCCGCACCACCACGTCCATCATACACCTCCCAGAGCTTGGACATGGGTAACGCTAGGGTAGACAGGAGTGTGGCATATGCCTCTTGTTGCTTAGCGTCTAGCCAACGTAATAAGAATGCATCTAAGCGGCGTCCCAGGCGGAGGCGAACCGGCGCGTTAGCCATCCCCCGTGGCGGGCTTGTCGACGCCACCTGCCAGGCGCTGGCCGGCGTGCGTTTGACTCAAGCTTGGGTTCGGCGTCCGCTGTAGCCTTTCATCAGCACCTGAAACCCGCACCACAAGATGTAACTGACGTTGGCATCTGTACCTTGTTCCGCATCGCTACGGATAATGATTTGCTGCCGTTGCTGGCGTGACCAGGGCCATTGTTCTAACAACGTGATTAAGGCAGGTTTGAAGTACTCATAGCCATGTCGATTGCCTGGGTAAGCGAGTGATAGCAAATTCTCGTGATATCCAGCCAGCATAAAGCGAATCACATGCCGACAATACTGGTTCCGCTGCCCACTTACCCAGCCTTTGCGACTCCCTTCCGCATGTTTGGAAGTCAGCAAACTGGTGGGATCCACATCCAACATCAGTAAGCGGTTCCAATTATGGTGCCGCAATTGGCTATGCTGTCGTAACAACTGCAAACTCCCCGCACGCAGTTGGGCAATGGGTTGCCCTGCCAAGGCATCCAGCAGCCGACTCAAGTTGGATTGTTCAGCGAAGACCTCCCGTTGCCACGCCTGCGCTAACACAATATCGGGGCGTATCCGGGTATTGACTTGGTTGAGACTGCGACACCCCGCCATAATGGCAACCAGGACATCTTGAAGTTTATCCTGCGGGGCATGGGTATAGTGTTTCATCTGAAGTTCCACTTTAGACCACAACGGCTGTAGCAAGCCACTGCAGGTTAAGCAATAACCAACCACGCCGAGCGGCGCGAAGCACGTTTGCTCTTTTACTGGCTCAAGACAGATTTTCACAGACATCAGGTAGCCTCCTCTCTAACGGTTTGCTACCCTTATTGTCCATGTAATTGGCGGCGATTATGTTAAAGTTCGTGCAAAACTCTGGGGGTGCTATTCCCCAGGGGAGAATACGCCCCCCCGACTTTTGCGCAAAATTAAGGTTTCATGTTTCACCCTGTCACTTTGTCACCTTGTCACCTTATCCCCCCGCGTGGTATAATCTCCGATGTATCACATTATGTGGTACCCCACTATTTCAGGTAAATTAGGAGATTGTGACTATGCGGATTTTGATTACAGGCGGGGCGGGTTTTATCGGTTCCCATCTTTGTGACCGGTATCTGGCCGAAGGCCACGAGGTGATTGCGATGGACAATTTGCGTACCGGGTCTACGGACAATATCGCGCACCTGGCGGGCCACGAGCGATTTCATTTTATCAAGCATGATGTGACGGATTATATTTATGTGACGGGACCGCTTGACATGGTGTTGCATTTGGCCTCGTTGCCCAGTCCCGTGGATTATTTGAACTATCCCATTCAGACGCTCAAAGTTGGAGCGATGGGCACACATAAAGCATTGGGACTGGCGTTGTATAAAAAGGCTAAATTCTTATTAGCCTCTACCTCTGAGGTCTATGGTGACCCCTTGATTCACCCTCAGGATGAGGATTATTGGGGCAATGTCAATCCGGTCGGGCCGCGTGGGGTCTATGATGAGAGTAAGCGATTTGCAGAGGCCTTGACGATGGCCTATCATCGTTATCACAATGTGGATACGCGCATTGTGCGAATTTTCAATACCTATGGGCCGCGGATGCGCGCCGATGACGGGCGGGTGGTGCCTAACTTTATCTGCCAGGCCTTGCGCGGAGAGTCACTGACCGTCTATGACGATGGTTCGCGCACGCGCTCTTTCTGCTATGTCTCCGATCTGGTGGAGGGCATTGTGCGATTGATGGAAAGTGATGCTGTAGATCCTATCAATCTGGGCAACCCGCAGGAAATGAGCATTTTGGAATTTGCCAGGGTTGTGTTGGCGGTGACTGGGTGTACCTCGGAGATTACCTTTGTCCGTCCCCAGGATGAGCGGACGCGTGATGACCCACAAGTGCGCTGCCCCGATATTGGCCGGGCGCAATCTCAGTTGGGATGGGAACCGGTAATTCCCCTGGAAGAGGGGCTTAAGCACACGGCTGAGTATTTCCGGCATAAATTAGGATTATTATAATGGGCTTTATTCCTTCGGTGTTAGTTTACGCGCGGCGCGGGGATGAGGTGTTGGTATTACACCGCAATAAGGAGCCAAACCTCGGGCTGTGGGTTGCGCCAGGCGGAAAAATAGAGTTGAACGAGTCTCCCCAGGATACCGCGCGGCGCGAAATGCTGGAGGAGACTGGGCTGGTGGTGGATGACCTGGTATTGCGCGGGTTTTGTACTGAAGCCTCGCCTATTCCGGATTGGCAGTGGTTTCTGTTTATCTTTACCACGCGGACTTTCCAGGGCAGGGTACAGGCCGACCGGCGGGAAGGGGATCTGGCATGGTTATCTTTGGACGCCTACTTGCATGGGGTTCCCATTCCGCAGGCGGATGCGATCTTTGCCCCACGTATTTTGTTAGGGCCGGATGATGAGAACACGCTGTTCCAGGCTAAATTTATCTATGATGCGCAGTTGTGCTTGATTGAATGGACCGTTTACTGAATCGTTCTTGGCTTTCGTTAAGGCGCGCTCATGGTGTGCCCCGCGCTAGCCCCTGGGTTGCGCCTGTTGTGCTCGCCCTGATGGGCGCGGTGTGGGGCCTACTGCTGGCGCGCCTTTCGTTGCTTAATGCCGGGTTGTTGCTGGTGTTGGTGGGCGTGTCGGTCGGTGGTTTTTTAGAACCCCT
>JAFGFI010000296.1 GCA_016931185.1 Anaerolineae bacterium | reverse complement strand
TTTGAGGCGCTGCGCTACGGCTTTACCACTTACGCCAACGAACTCAACCCGGTGGCGTCCGTCATCCTCAAGGCCACGCTGGACTACCCGGCGCGGTTCGGGGCCAGCCTGGCAGCGGACATTCAGCAGTGGGGAAATCGCTGGTATCAACTGGTCAAAGAACGGTTGCAGCCCTACTTCACGCCGCTGCCACCCGGTGCAGAAGGCGCGGCCTACCTGTGGGCGCGGACGGTGGCCTGCCCGGTGACGGGCAAACCCGTGCCCCTCAGCCCCAACTGGTGGCTCAGCAGGGGCAAGCACCCGCTGGCGGCGCGCTTGCTGACTGACCCGGCGTGGGATACCCCCCGCTTCGAAATCTATTCCCCTGGGACTGGGGGCGTAGATGACCCCGACGCGGGCACGGTCAGCCGGGGCGTGGGCCGTTCCCCGTGGACGGGCGACGCCATTGATGGCGACTACATCAAGGCCGAGGCGCAGGCCGGGCGGATGGGCCAGATGCTCTACGCCGTGGCCCTCAAGCGGCGCGGCGGCTTCGACTTCCGTGCTCCCACCGGCGAAGACCTGGCGGCGGTTGCCGAGGCCGAGGCCGAACTGGCCCGCGTCCGCTCCCTCTGGGAAGCGCGGGACATCATCCCGACTGAACCTTTCCCGCAGGGCAATGATATGCGCCCGGTGTTGTACGGGATGCCAACCTGGTCGGATTTCTTTTCACCCCGGCAGTTGTTGGCGATAGGGACATATATTGATACTTTGAGAGATTTACAGAAAGAAATAGAAATTAATATGGATTTAGAGCGTGCAAATGCTATTAGTACGTATTTGGCATTAGCTTTAGATAAGGTCGTTGATTACAATTGTATTTTGTCTACATGGGAAGTTACGCGACAAATTGTTAAGCATTTATTCAAACGTCATGACTTCGCCTTTTCATGGAGTTTTGGAGAGTTTGATGCTTCTGCTAATTTGTTACCTTGGGCTATGAATCAGGTTGTAGATGCTTATAGTGGGTTAGCAAAGTTAATGACGCCTACTAAAACTGCTTTGTTTTCCAATGCGCTTGATTATGGTCCACTTACTCTTGTTCAAGGGAGTGCTTCTTACATTACTGATATACCGGATGGTAGTGTTCATACTATTGTTACTGACCCCCCATACTATAACAATGTGATGTATGCCGAACTCTCCGATTTCTTCTATGTCTGGCTCAAGCGCACCGTGGGGCATCTCTACCCGGACTGGTTCACGGCGCAGTTGACCGACAAGGATGCCGAAGCGGTTGCCAATCCCGCGCGGTTTAAGGACCTCTCCCCCGGCCTTTCTCCTGCCGGGCGGGGGGGACAAAGTGTGCGGGAGATGGCGGCCCAGGATTATGAGCGTAAGATGGGGGCGGCGTTCCGCGAAATGGCGCGCGTGCTGCACGACGACGGCGTGCTGACCGTGATGTTCACTCACAAGCAGGTGGAGGCGTGGGATACCCTGGCGATGGCCCTCATCAACGCCGGGTTCACCATCACCGCTTCCTGGCCCGTTCACACCGAGAGCGAGCACTCCCTGCACCAGGCGAAGAAAAACGCCGCGCGCAGCACGATTTTACTGGTGTGCAGGAAGAGAAGGGAGACGGAAGACGGAAATCGGGTTTCCTCTGCTCCCTTGCCCCCCCGCCCCCCGGCACAAACATGGTGGGACGATCTCGCGCCGCGCGTGCGGGTGGTGGCGCGGGAGAAGGCGGCTGAATTTAGCGCGCAGGGGATCGGGGGCGTGGATTTGTATCTCAGCACGTTTGGGCCGGTGTTGGCGGTGATTTCAGAACGCTGGCCCGTGCTGACCCGCGAGGTGGACGCGCAGACCGGGCAGCCCAAGCCGCTGCGCCCGGAGACCGCCCTCGACCTGGCCCGCGAGGAGGTCGTCGCGCTGCGCAAGCGGGGCCTGCTCCTGGGGCGGGATATTACCTTCGATCCGATCACCGACTGGGCATTGATGGCGTGGGACGCCTTCCGCGCCGGGCAGTTCCCGGCGGACGAGGCGCGCAAGCTCGCGCTGGCGCTGGGCCTCGACGTGGAACGCGACCTGGTGGCGGGCCGCGTGATCACCAAGAAGGGCAGCGACGTGGTGCTGCTCCGGCCGGAACAGCGGCGCGGGCACGGGCGCGTGGACCCCGAGCTGGGGAGCGGGGATGAAGGCGGCGCGCGCCGGCCCTACGCGACGTGGTTGGATGCCGTTCACACCGCGCTGTTGGTCTATACCGAAGACGGCGCGACGGCGTGCGAAGGGTTCCTCAAGCGGACGGGCCTGCGCACCGATGGCACGTTCAAGGCGGCGGTGCAGGCGTTTCTCAACGCTGTGCCCCGCACCAGGGCCAGGGGTAAGTTTGTCCGTCCCGAAGCTGCTGCCCTGGATGCCCTCCGCACCGCGTTCTTTGAAGACCTGAGCGTTACGGAAGACGTTGAAAAACCGGAGATGGTGCAAGAAAAGCTATTGTAGAAAACATGAATACAGAACATATAGAAACACGACTTGCTAATGGCGAGGACAGCTTTACCGAATTTAAGCGCGACATCAGCCGGCGCAGCGATTTTGCCGGAGAAATGATCGCCTTTGCCAACGCCGACGGGGGGAGTATTCTGGTTGGCGTGGATGATCGCGGGATCGTTGTTGGTGTAGCCGATCCGCAACGCGTGGAAGAAGCTATTCTGAATATCGCGCGCCAGAATTGTACGCCTCCTTTGCACCCGCGTATCACACGCTTGACTGTGGCAGGTAAGGTAATTCTGGAAGTGGAGATACCGCGCCGCTTGAATATCCCCCACGAGAACAACAGCGGGCAGTGTTTTATTCGCGTGGGTTCGACCCAACGTCTGGCGACGCCCCATGAACGCGCGCGGCTATTGCAACTCTCTGGGCTGGTGCATTACGATGAGATACCTGTGCCGCGAACCACTGTAGCTGACCTGGATATGGAAGCGTTTGAGGACTATTACCGGCGTGTCTATGCTATCCCCTGGGTGGATGATGAGATACCCCTGGGGCCTTTATTGGAGAACATGCGTTTTGTAGTGCCCGATCTTGAGGGGCAGCCACGGCTATCGCTCACCGGGGTCCTGCTGTTTGCGGAACGTCCCCAGGATTTTCTCTATCACGCGCGCATTTCGGCGGTGCGCTGGGCGGGATGGGAAGCAGGGGAAACGATCATTGACCGGCAGGAGATTGGGGGGCGGCTGCCGCAGCAGATTCAACACGCCGAAGCCTTCATTGTGCGCAATACTGCGCTGGCGACGCGCATTGAGGGGATGCAACAGACCGATATCCCGCAATATCCGCGTCCTGCCCTGCGCGAGGCCATTGTGAACGCGGTTGCCCACCGGGATTATAGCCTGGAAAGCGCGCAGATTTTGCTCTACATTTTTGATGATCGTATTGAGCTGCGTAGTCCGGGCACGTTGCCCAATAGCGTAACCCTGGATAATATTCGGACACACTACAGCAAACCCCGGAATGAGACCCTGGCGCGGGTGTTATTTAACCTCGGTTACGTGAATACTTTGGGATCGGGGATCCCGCGTATGATTCGCCTGATGCGCGAGCACAGCGGGCGTGAACCGGACTTTGAGGTATCTGGCGCGCAGTTTCTGGTGCGCTTATGGGGTCGAAGTGACTGACGTGTTGTTGCGCGATCATACCTTTCAGCTTTCCTACGGCCCCGGCGACGACCGGCTGCATGCTTTCTACATACCCGCGCTCAGGGCCAGTGTGCGCTATGACCGGATGGCGGGCTATTTTAGCAGCCACGCGCTGGCGATTGCGGCGGCGGGTGTGGCGCACCTCATCGCCAATGGCGGCACGATGCGCCTGCTGGCCGGCGCGCAGTTGAGCCACGAAGATGTAGCCGCGATTGAGGCCGGCTATGATATGCAGGCCGTGGTCGCCCATACGCTCAGCCGCGCGCTGCCGGACCCGGCGACGATTGCGAGTCAATACCTCCGCGAGCGGTTGGAAGCGCTGGCCTGGCTGGTGGCTATCGGGCGGCTGGATATCCGCGTGGTGCTGCCCAAGGGTCCGGGCGGGCTGCCCCTGCCCGCGCCGGAGGCCCGCGATTACTTCCATCCCAAGGTGGGTATCTTCACCGACGCTATGGGGGATCAAGTGGCCTTTAACGGCAGTATCAATGAATCGGTCACCGGTTGGGAACATAACTATGAATACTTCACCGTGTGGCGGTCTTGGGTCTCGGATGAAAGTCGCGCTTATGTCGCCGAACAAGTGGGCCGGTTCACGCGCCTCTGGGAACAGCGGGAGCCGGATTGGTTCTCTCTTCCTGTGCCGGATGCCGCCCGTGATGCCTTACTGCGCTACCGGCCTGCGGGCGCGCCCGCGCGCGACCCGTTGGAACGTAGGACAGACTTTCCAGTCTGTCCAGATGACTCAGAAGATCCATCTCATATTAAAGAGCAGGTCAAACAGCTTGTGTTGGCCCCAGACCTGGCCCGCGAGCGCGTGGTGTGCCAGTTTTTGCGGGATGCGCCCTACCTGGTGGGGACAACGGGTCTGGGGGCGGCGACGTGTGCCATCGCGCCGTGGCCCCATCAAAAGACCGTGGCGCAGCGCGTGATCGCCTCCTACCCGGCGCGTTATCTGTTTTGCGATGAGGTTGGACTGGGCAAGACCATTGAGGCGGGCCTGGTGTTGCGCGAGCTATGGCTGCGTGGTACGGTCAGCCGCGCCCTGATCCTGACCCCTAAGTCGGTGTTGCGCCAGTGGCAGGAGGAACTTCACGAGAAATTCGCGTTGGATGTGCCGGTGTACGATGGGAAGGTATTCCGGGATATAGCGGGCGCGATTTTGCCCGCTACTACGCCGAATCCCTGGGATAGTGTGGCGCTGGCCCTGGCTTCCAGCCAGTTGGTCAAACGCCGCGAGCGACAGCAGGACTTGCTCCAGGCGCGCCCCTGGGATTTGATCTTGGTGGATGAGAGCCATCACGCCCGCCGCAAGGATTTCCTGGATAAAACTACGTATCGCCCTAACCGGCTGTTAGAATTATTGAACGCGCTGCAAAAGCGCGCGGCGGGGCTGGTATTGATGACGGCAACCCCGATGCAGGTGGACCCCATCGAGGTGTGGGATTTGCTCAGTTTGCTGGGATTGCGCGGCGCGTGGGGGGCCGACGGGCGCGACTTCCTGCGGTTTTATGAGCAACTCCGGCAGGCCCAGGATGGGGTGGAGGGCGTGGATTGGCCCTTTTTGCTGCGGATGTTCCAGGCAGAGCTGGCCGCGCGCGGGGGGACGCTTGACCCGGCGGTCGTGACCTACGCTCAGGAAGCGTTGGGGGTGGTGGGATGGCTGCATCTCAAGCAGGTGTTAGAGACACCGGTTGCGCGGGCGACGGTACCCCCCCTTTCTCGTATTTCTCCCCAGTCACGGGACGTTGTGGTGGAGCTGCTAAAACATTACACCCCGTTGCGCCGGTTAGTCTTTCGTAACACGCGCGCTCTGTTGCGAGAATACCGGCAGTGTGGCATGCTGGCAGAAACAGTCCCGACGCGCTCCCCGCAGCTGCAGTGGATCGTGATGCAAGGCGACGCGCGCGCGTTGTACGAGCGCATTGAGGACTATATCGGCAACTTTTATCGCAAGTACGAGGCGCAGCGCAAGGGGTTGGGCTTTGTGATGACCGTTTACCGGCGACGCCTGACCAGCAGCTTTTACGCGGTGCGCCGCAGTTTAGAACGGCGTCTGGCGTTTCTCCAGGGCAAGGCGGATCTGGAGTTAGATGAGGATGACATAGAGCAAGACGCGCTCTCCCTGGACGTAGATGAGGCGGTTGAGGAAGATGCAGAGATAGCGCGCGCGTACCGGCGCGAGGAGATCGCCTACGTGGAGGATTTTTTACACGCGCTGCGCGCGCTTGGGTATCACGACGCGAAAGTGGAACAACTGCTCGGTGACCTGAAAGCGGGCTTTCGCCAGCGCGACACGGTCTTGATTTTCACGCAGTACACCGACACGATGGATTTTCTCCGTGAGCGATTGCGCGAGCATTATGGGTCACAGATAGCCTGTTATAGCGGGCGCGGCGGCGAGTGGTGGGATGGTAATGCGTGGGTTCCCATCACAAAGGAAGATCTGAAGAACGACTTTCGCCAGGGGGAACGCATCAAAATTTTACTGGCGACGGATGCAGCCAGCGAAGGTCTCAACCTGCAAACCTGTGGGATGCTCATTAACTACGATATGCCGTGGAATCCGATGCGGGTGGAACAGCGCATCGGGCGTATTGACCGCATCGGGCAGCGCTACGACGATGTGTGGATTCACAATTACTTCTACGCGGATACGGTTGAGGCTCTGGTCTACAAAGCCTTGAGCGCGCGCATTGACTGGTTTCAGTATATTGTCGGGCCATTACAACCGATTTTAGCCCAGGTGGGGCGCGTCATTCAAACGGTGGCGATGACCACCGGGGCAGCCCGCCGGCGCGTGTTGGAGGAAGAATTGGCAGATCTCGCGTCCGCGTTGGACAACGTTGAGGCGAATTTGGACCTGGATGTGTGGGCAGAGCGCGCGCAGGATACGGAACCGTGGCCGTCCCCCCTCACGTTGCCGGATTTGGCCGCTTCGATCCTGGCTTCCCCCACCCTGGCGGCTTGTTTGCGTCCGCATACCTCCATTGCAGGGGCGTTTTGGTTGGCATTGGATGAGCAGCGTACCCCGGTCACTTTCGACCGCGCGGTCTTTGATGACTATCCTAACACACTGAAACTATTGACGTACGGCAGCCCATTGCTGTCGCAGTTGTTGGCGCGTGTGCCGCCCGTACACGGTATATCCTCCGAAATGTGTGTATTCTCGATCAGGGACCATGCCGCTCATGCCCCCGTGCTACGTCTCAGTGTAGAAGCGCCATATTCGCGTGTGGCGTACTATACGCTCGATGCGCAAGGTTGCCCCCGGACTATTCCAACGCTGGCCGCGCTTCATAAAGCCTTGGAGGTCACGGAGCCGGTTTCCTGGGATGCAGAGCGGATCGCCGTTGCGCAGTCGGAGTTACAAAAGGATGTGGAACGGGAACAAGCGAAGATTCAGCAGGGGAAAACGCGCCTCTATGAAGCGCAATGGGAAACCCTGATCGCGCGTACCCGGCGGTTGGCGTTGGATGCCGCGCTGGTGGAGTTGGCCCTGGGCCAACAACCGACGCTGTTGGATCAAGAGACCTACCCCGCCGCGTTTAATGAGATGGCCGTGATCGGGCTGCGCCGCCACAAGCACCCCTGGGCGCCCCTGTTGAAATTGGCCGATGCGCAGGTGATGACCTGGATTCCACTTCCCACCGATCCCTTTTTTGCCGAAGTACAGGGCGAAGCCCCTTCCCGCCTCAAACAGCGCTTCGCGCAATTGACGCAGCAAGCGCGCGATCTGTTGCAAGAACTGGCAACGGCCAGGAACGCCTCACACTTATAGTCACTGAGTATAGATAGAGTATAATGTGACTTGCTTGGAAAGCCGGGTTTTTTATAGCTTTTTTAGCAGGATTACCCGTTAACGCTGTGCGTTCACCGGCGGTTGGATGAAAAGTTACGGCCTGAAGGCCGGGGCATAAAGGGGTATTTTTGCGGGCGGTACCCCGCCCGCAAAAATACCCCTTTAGACCACCGCTTTAGCGGCCTATTTTCAAATTAACACTGTGTGTTCACCGGCGGTTGGATGGAAATTTAAGACGAAACCCAGTTTTCAAGGGTTTTCACAATTCGTCAATTTTAAATTTTCCAATTTGCAATTTTCAAGGGAATTCATCATTAACGGCTGGCGTTCACCAGCAGTAGGATGAAAAATTGAATCCGTAATTCGTTATTCGTAATTCGCTATTTTCAAGGGAGCAGTAATATACTCAACCGGGTCAGAGAAAGGATGGATAATGATATGCCACAAGATCGCACGCGTAAAATAGTCATAGCCGGGGTATTGGGCGCGATTTCCGCGCTGTTGGGATGGACGCATTGGGGCTTTATTCCCTGGATTGGGGGAGCGGCCCTGACGATTATGCACGTGCCGGTGATTGCCGGCGCGGTGCTGGAAGGGCCGTGGGTGGGCCTGGCCGTGGGCGTGATTTTCGGAGGATTCAGTATGTTGCAGGCGGCGATTGCCCCCACGGGGCCGTCAGATGTTTTATTTACCAATCCCCTGATCGCATTGCTCCCCCGGCTGGCGATTGGCCCGCTGGCGTGGCTTGCCTGGCGGGCATTGCAGAAAAAACCGGTTCCCGGTTTAGCCGCGGCGGGCGTGGTAGGCAGTCTGACCAATACGGTATTGGTATTAGGTATGATTGGCTTGTTGGGTAAAGCCCCGTGGGGCGCCGTCTTGCCCCTGGTCGTGACCAACGGTCTTCCCGAAGCGGTAGCGTCTGCCCTCATCACCCTCGTGGTCGTGGCCGCGTGGTGGCAAATTCCCGTCGGCGAGCGTAAAGGCGCGGACCTGTGACAAGGTGACAAGGTGACAAGGTGAATGTTGCCCATTACCAATTGACGATTCTTAAAGTGTGTTCACCGGCGGTTGGATGAAACTTGAATCCGTAATTCGTTATTCGTAATTCGCTATTCGCTATTTTCAGGGGAGTTGAAAATGAAATGTAATCATGACACATTGTTAGCGGCGGCTGCGCCGCTGATTGAATTGGCAGTGGCGGAGGATATTGGGCCGGGGGACGCGACGAGTTTGTCGACCCTGGACGCTGCCGTGATATTGGAAGGCCGTATCCGCGCGAAGGAAGCCGGCGTGATCGCCGGGTTGCCGGTGGCTGAAGCCGTTTTCCAGCGGGTGGATCCCGCTATCACGTTTTCCGCGCGGGTGGCGGAGGGGCAAGAAGTCGTCGCGGGCGAGGTCGTGGCCGAAGTGCGAGGGCCGGGGCCGTCGTTGTTGGCGGCGGAGCGGCTGGCCCTGAACTTCCTGCAACGGATGTCGGGCATCGCAACGCTGACGCGCAGCTTTGTGGACGCGGTGGCGACGACGGGCGCGACGATCCTCGACACGCGCAAGACACTGCCTGCCTACCGGGTGCTGGATAAATACGCGGTGCGGATGGGCGGCGGGATGAATCACCGGATGTCGCTTTTTGATATGCTGCTGGTGAAGGATAACCACATTGACGGCGCGGGGGGACTGACGTTAGCGGTTGAGCGCGCGCGCGCGATGTATCCGGAGCTACCTGTAGAAGTTGAGGTGCGTTCGTTGGATGAATTGCGCGAAGCCCTGGCAATTGTCCCCCCGTTGGATCGTATCCTGTTGGATAATATGACGCCTGATACAATGCGCGAAGCCGTAGCCCTGGCAGGCGGGCGTGTGCCGTTAGAAGCTTCCGGCGGCGTGAGCGTGGAGACGGTAGCCGCAATCGCGGCCACAGGGGTGGATTTTATCTCCGTTGGCGCGCTGACGCACTCTGTAAAGGCGTTGGATTTGAGCATGAAGGTGGAAGGGAATAAGGGGCAGGAGACAAGAGGTAAGAAGCAGCGGGCAGAGGGCAGGGTCAAGGCTGCGAAGCAAGTGTTGGGGGACCGGCTGGTGATTTTGGGGCACCATTACCAGCGCGAAGAGGTGGTCGCGCTGGCGGACTATCGCGGCGATTCGCTGCAACTGGCGCGCGCGGCAGCGGGGACGGATGCCGAATTTATCGTTTTTTGTGGCGTGCATTTCATGGCGGAGGTGGCGGCGACGCTGGCAAAGCCCGGCCAGCATGTGCTGATTCCCGATCCCGGCGCGGGCTGTTATCTGGCGGATACGGCGACGCCTGAAGGGGTGCAAGCGGCATGGAGGGCACTGGATGCTGTGTTCGGAGATGCTGAAGTGGAGTTCACACCGGTCACGTATGTGAATTCCTCCGCTGCGCTCAAGGCGTTCTGTGGCAAGCATGGCGGCACGGTGTGTACGTCTGGTAATGCGGAAAAGGTGCTGCGGTGGGCTTTGCTACAGCGACCGCGCGTCTTTTTCTTCCCCGATCAACACTTGGGCCGGAATACTGCTTTGCAGATGGGCATAAAGATGGATGAGATGGTAGTGTGGGACTTACATCGTAAGCCGGAGCAGGATATAATTCAACGTGCTAAAGTGGTTCTGTGGCCGGGCGCGTGCAATGTGCACCAACGCTTCCGGCCCGCGCATGTGACTGCGGCCCGCGCGCAGTATCCCGGCATCCGGGTGATCGTTCACCCGGAATGTAAGGCCGAGACGGTGGCGGCGGCGGATGGCGCAGGTTCGACGGCTTACATTATCAAACAGATCGCGGCTGCACCGGCAGGTTCTCAATGGGCAGTGGGGACGGAAAGCCGTCTGGTGTATCGTTTGCAACACGAATATCCGGCGCAAACCATTGTGCCGTTGGCGGATGTGCCGCCTTACTGTGCCACGATGGGTCAGACCACGGTGGAGAATCTGGCTGAGGTCCTGGACACGCTGGCACGGGGCGAACTGCGCCATGAGGTGACCGTGGATGCCGGAACCGCCCGCTGGGCGAAAATTGCGTTGGAGCGGATGCTGGCGCTTTGAGTTAGGAGGAATGTTATGCCGATTGAGACCGATGTCTTGATTATGGGTTCGGGGATCGCGGGGGCGGTGACGGCCCTGCGGTTGGCGCGGAACCCCGCGTGCCGGGTGGCAGTGGTGACACGCACGTATGATCCGGAGGAATCGAACACGCGCTATGCACAGGGGGGGATTGTGGCGCGTGGGGTGACGAATGATAGTGCGACATTGCTAACCGAGGATGTATTGCGGGCCGGAGCCGGGCTGAGTTTGCCGGAGGCGGTGCAGGTGTTGGCCGAGGAGGGACCGGACCTGGTGCAGCGCGTGTTGTTGGATCAAGTGGCAGTGGGTTTTGACCGTCAGCCGGGGGGCGCGTTGACATTTACGCGCGAGGGTGGACACTCAACGTTTCGCATTTTGCACGTGGGCGATGCCACCGGGCGCGCCATTGAAGCATCTTTGATGGCATATTTGAAGACGCTGCCCAATGTGACGCTTTACCCGGGCCACACGGCGGTGGATTTAATTACCTCGTCGCACCATAGCCGGGACCCGCTGGCGATTTATCGTCCGATCACGTGCCATGGGGCTTATGTGCTAGATCGCCAGCATGATACGATCCACCGGTTCCTGGCACGGGCTACAGTGTTGGCAACAGGTGGGGTGGGCCGCATCTATCGCCACACGACAAATCCTCCCGGCGCGCGGGGGGATGGGTTGGCCATGGCCTACAGGGCCGGCGCGCGGGTGCTTAACACGGAGTACATCCAATTTCATCCCACGACGTTGGCCGTGCCGGGAAGTGATAATTTCTTGATTTCTGAGGCTGTGCGGGGTGAGGGCGCGCGCCTTTATACCCCGGATGGGCGGCATTTTATGGATACCTATGCACCTAAGTGGGGAGATCTCGCGCCGCGTGATGTGGTCGCGCGGGCAATCCACCACGAGATGTTGGAACACGGGTATCCTCACGTGTTGTTGGATTTAGCCGGTGTGATGCCGGCGGATCGCATCCGCGAGCGGTTTCCCACGATCTACGCTACGTGTCTTGAGGCCGGTGTGGATATGACAGCGGAACCGGTTCCCGTGGTGCCGGCGGCGCATTACTTCTGCGGCGGGGTGCATGTGGATCTGTGGGGCCGTTCGACGCTTGCGGGATTGTACGCGGTGGGCGAGGTAAGCTGCACGGGGCTGCATGGCGCGAACCGGTTGGCGAGTACTTCATTGTTGGAGGGCTTGGTTTGGGGGGATCGCGCCGGAAGGGATATTGCCCGGCGTTTCCTGGCACAAGAAGCTGAGTTGAAGATTGTGCCCGAAGCGGATATTCCTCCCTGGCAGGATGTGAGTGAGGGTATGGCAGCGGACCCGGTGCTGGTCTACCGGGATTCGCGCACAATTCAGAATATCATGTGGCTCTACGTGGGGCTGGCGCGCAATACGCGCCGCCTGGCGCGCGCGCTGCGTGACCTTAACCATTTGTGGGGTGTCATTGACGAGTTTTACCGCTCTACGCGCCTGAATGATAATCTGATCGGCCTGCGCAGTATGGCGCAGTCTGCCTGGATTATCACGAACGCCGCGTGGCACAACCGCCAATCGCGGGGAACCCACTACCGCGAGGACGCCGCCGAGCAGGAATTTGCCGGTCTGGATGATACAGGAGGATCGCTCTTGGGGGCAGTGTCGGAGTTCTAATTTGCCTAAATAGTTTTATTATCTTCAGAGCAGGCCCGAACGCATCGTTCGGGCCTGCTTTTTTGTGTTGTTAAAACTTTAACAACTTGTTAACAATCCGGTAAAAGAACGTTAAACAGCGTGTGTTATTTTTAGAGTAATCCTTTCTTTGTAGGTGAGCTATGAATACACCACGGTTAAATTGGATCTTGTTTGGCATTTATACACTGGCAACGGTTTCCGTCCTGTTACTGTCATTCGTTTCCCCGGCAGTGTGGAATATAGCGTATGCGCCGGTACGCGAGGGCATTGCCTCGCTCATTTATCCGCCTATTGAAGTTTCCTTGCTCTATTCGACTGAAAAGGCTGAGTGGATGGAACAGGCGATTGCGCGTTTTAAAGCCACGCGCCCGCGTATTTCAGGGCGTTCCATTGAGATAGATTTGCAAACCTCGGGTTCCCGGGAGATGTATCTGGCGGTGCTGGATGGTCAGGTACAGCCGGATTTGATCAGTCCCGCGAGTATGCTCCAGATTTCATTGTTAGAAGATCTTTCACAGAGCAAGTTTGGATATCCGGTGGTGAACGCTTCCGACCGGGCAACGTGTCGCCCCGTGTTGATGTCGCCGGTGGTGCTTGTGGCCTGGAAGGATCGAGCCGAGGTGTTGTGGGGGGATAATCCTAACGGCAACATGTGGTTGCGAATGCACGATGCATTGACTCATTCCCAGGGATGGGAGGCCTATGAACATCCTGAGTGGGGGTATATCAAGTTTGGACATACGAATCCTTTGAAGTCCAACAGCGGGTTCCAGACGATTTTGTTGATGACCTATAACTATTTTGGCAAGACAAGCGGGTTAACGGCAGTGGACATTTTGTCGGATGAAGCCTATCAACAGTGGTTCATTGAATTTGAAAGCACGATCTCTAAGTTTGGAGATAGTACCGGCACCTATATGAACGAGATCATTGCCTATGGGCCGAGTCTTTATGATTTTGTGTCGGTTTACGAAGCGACGGCCATTGAGCAAGCCGAGAACGCGATTGGGCGTTATGGCGAATTGCGTATTTATTATCCGCCGGCGACCTCGGTGAGCGATCATCCCTTCTGTGTGTTACAAGCAGATTGGGTAACACCGGAGAAAGCAGAGGCGGCCGAGTTATTCCTGGATTTTTTGAGCGGGCGGGAGATGCAGGCGTTGGCGTTGACGTATGGGTTCCGCCCTGTGGATGATAGCATTCCTTTAGATGGGCCGGGGAGTCCTTTCCTAAAATATGTAAATAATGGTGTGCGGTTGCAACTCCCCCCGCAGGTTGAGGTTCCGCCGGGGAATGTGTTGCAGACGTTGTTGGATTTCTGGCAGCGGAATGTGGGAAATTAAGTGAATTGTGAGTGAAGAGTTAGGAGTTGCGAGTTAGGGATTAAGAAGGAGCGGGGAGGTATAACGAAATGCAATCTAGAACACTAAAGGGGTTGGTGGTTTTGAGTTTGGTGGCGATCCTTATGACAGGTTGTGGGAGTGGGGGGCTGTCTTTTGGTAAAACGGTCACGATCCCGATGATTTATGGCTCTGAGAAGGAAGCGTGGTTGGTTCCATTGGTGCAGGCGTTTAATGCGGAGAAGCATAAGACGGAGGGAGGAGCGGTCATTGTGGTGGAGGCGACGGCAATGGGGTCCATTGAGTCTGGGGACCGGATTGTAGAGGGTCTATTAGAACCGCTGCCGGTGGTGTGGAGTCCGGCTTCGTCGGCCTATGTACCGGTGACGAATGTAGAATGGCGCAAAACGCACGCCGAAGATTTGGTGGTGGGTACCCCGAACGATTTGGTTCTGAGCCCTGTGGTTATTGCGATGTGGCAGCCAATGGCAGAAACCCTGGGATGGCCTGGTGAACCGATAGGGTGGACCGATATTGCGGAAATGGCTACCTCGGTGGATGGCTGGAGCGGGTATGGGTATCCAGAGTGGGGGGACTTTAAGCTAGGACACACGCACCCGAATTTCAGCAACAGCGGGATTATTTCGGTGATTGCCGAAGCGTATGCCGGCGCAGGGAAGCAGCGCGATTTGACGATGGCGGATTTGGATACTCCTGAAGTGATCTCGTTTATGAGCGCGGTTGAGAGCAGCATTATCCACTATGGTGAGAGTACAGGGTTCTTCGCCGATCGGATGTTTCAGGGCGGGCCTTCATATCTAAGCGCGGCAGTGTTGTATGAGAACTTGGTGGTTGAAGAAATGACACGTCAGCTTAATGGAACCGGCCAGCAGTTGCCGGTAGTGGCGATTTATCCCAAAGAGGGAACATTTTGGAGCAATCACCCCTATATTATTCTCAATGCGCCGTGGGTGACGGAGGAGCAGAAGGAAGCGGCAGCAGTGTTCCAGGATTATCTGTTGGCCGAGCCGCAACAGCGGAAAGCGATAGCGTACGGATTCCGTCCCGCCGACCCTGCTATCCCGTTATCTTCTCCCCTGGACATACAGCATGGTGTTGACCCGATGCAGCCGCAGACGGTGTTGGAAGTGCCAAGCGCGGAAGTTGTAGTGGGTATCCAGGCACTCTGGCAGCAGCAGGCTAAGAAACCGGTGGATTTGGTGGTGGTGATGGATATTTCTGGCAGTATGAAGGGGGATAAGATCAACGCCGCACGCGCCAGTTTGCGTGATTTTATCAACTTGTTAGATGATCGGGACCGGTTACAGGTTATTTTATTCAGTGATGAATTGGTGACATTGACACCGCTTTCCTCATTAGGAGAAAAACGCGAGGAGGTGTTGCGGCGGGTGAGCGGCATTATGGAGCAAGGGGATACGCGGTTGTATGATGCAGTCCAAATGGCCTATGGTGAGCTGGAGGCTAATGGAGATCCGCAACATATTCGCGCTATTGTGACCTTGACTGATGGCAATGATACGGCCTCACAAATGACGCTGGATCAGTTAATGGGATCTGTGGGAAACCTTTCGGAAGGCGGTAATGCGACGAAAGTATTCACCATTGCCTTTGGAGATAATGCGGATGAGGGTGTTTTGCAACGGATTGCCGAGTCAACGGGCGCGAAGCAATATAACAGTGACCCTCAGACCATTCACGATGTGTATGCAGAAATTGCGACGTTCTTTTAAATGATAAACCTGGTTTTTAGAAAAAAATGAAGTATGAAGGAGTGTAAACAATGCGTTCTCCTGTTCTTTTAGCTCTATTTCATCCCCTTAATATGTTTATGATCGGGATCATCATTTTTGCCGGGTTGTTCTCAGCCTGGTGGTTGGCGCCGGTGGGTATCGTTTTTTGGATCATGATGGTCGTTACTGTTTCCCGGGACCGGGCGCTACGTTTCAATTATGAGATGCAGCAACGCGAGCCATTGGCGCAGAGATTTCAACGTTATTTTGACCGTATTGAACGCTCCCAGGTGAGCGTTTTTAATGCACTATCTTCTGCCCCGTCGCGTGTGAGCAAGGCTTTGCAACCGGTTCAGATAGAACTGGGAAAATTGACACAAGAGACGTACGCCTTATGCCAAAGGATGAGCGCATTGGAGAATTTCCGAGTGGTGGCGCAGTCACAGTCTGACTTATCAACGGATTTGACCCATATTAACCAGGTCATACAGGCGACAGAAGACTTGCAGCTTAGACACGATTATGAAGCATCCCGGCAGGCGCTACAGGAGCGATTGGTGAAGCTACAAGCTGTTTCCACACAATTGGATCGGGTAGAAGCGCAGTTGCTCGGGTTGGCAAATGAAATGAATGGGATGGTAACAGAAATTGTGCGCCTTCAAGCCGCCGGTGCAGATACTGCGGCAACTTATGTGCCGGGGTTGGTCATGCGTTTGCAGCGCGAGACAGAACAATTGAAGGTATTTGAGCAAGAAGCGACACGTTTGTGAATGGCATGCTTGAGTTCACAGGCCCGGTGACGGTCAAGATACTGGTGGTCGAAGACGATCTCGTGTTGGGCGATACGTTAACGTATAACCTGACGAAACAGGGGTATGAGGTATACCGCGCGGAAGATGGATGTACGGCTATAGAAATTGCGAAGAACGATCATCCAGACTTGATATTATTGGATGTGATGCTGCCGGGGATGGACGGTTTTGAGGTGTGTCGTGTGTTACGCCAGGAGATGGCGGTACCTATTGTGATGCTAACTGCGCGTACAGACGAGGTTGATCGCGTTGTCGGGTTAGAAGTAGGTGCAGATGACTATTTGACCAAACCTTTTAGTATGCGTGAGTTATTGGCGCGTATCAAGGCGCAATTGCGGCGCATGCGAATGATGAAAAAGGCTTTCGTGGAATCGTTTCCTATTCCGGCGTCACAACCTATGCACTTTAGCGATCTGGACATTGATTTAAATCGTTGTGAAGTACGTTTGCGAGGCAAATTGTTGGATTTAAAGCCTAAAGAATATGAATTACTCACCGCCTTAGCGCTGCATCGTGGTCAAGTGTTATCGCGCGCGCAGTTGTTGCGATATGTGTGGGGGTGGGAAAATACCGGGAACAGCCGCACCGTAGATGTCCATATTCGCTGGCTGCGTAGCAAGATTGAGGCGGACCCGGCAGCGCCACAGCGCATAGTTACGGTGTGGGGGATGGGGTATCGTTTTGAGGGATAAAAAACTCTTGAAATGAAGACGGTAATCCCTTGCGAAACTAAACGGTTGCGAAATTTTTAACAATTTATTAACCTGTTGTTGAAATCCTGTTAAACGATGCATGTTAGGATCACGAATGTAGTTAAATCAATTTAGTTTCAGAAGGAGAAAGATTATGCGTCGTTTATGGTTAGTTGTTTTAGTTATCGTGGCCTTGTTGGTTACGGCCTGTGGCACACCTACCAGTGTGCCGGCAATGGAGGCTCCTGTTCAGCAGGAGACGGAAGCGCCTGAGAAAACTCAGGAATCTGAGGCAACCCAGGAGCTTGAGAAAAGCGAAGGGCAGATCAGTGTTGCAGGTTCGACCACGGTACAGCCCCTGGCTGAAAAGTTGGCCGAAGTTTACACCGCCAAGCACAGTGATATCAAGATTGATGTGGCAGGTGGCGGGTCAAGCGCGGGTGTGAAAGCCGCGGGTGAGGGAACCACCGACATCGGCGCGGCTTCCCGCGAGGTGAAGGACTCTGAGAAAGAAACCTACCCTGACATTAAAATCTTCGTTATTGCGCGTGATGGGATTGCGATTGTGGCTCATCCTGAAGTGCCTGTGGATGAACTGACAACAGATCAGGTGCGTGGAATTTTTGCCGGTACGATCGTGAATTGGAATGAGGTGGGCGGCGACGATCAGCCAATCACGGTGATTTCTCGTGAGGAAGGTTCTGGGACACGAGGCGCGTTTGAAGAGATGGTGATGGGCGAGGATACTGCGATTACCGACAAAGCCATCTTCCAGGATTCCAACGGCAAGGTGCGCACCGCAGTCGCCAGCACGCCTAACGCTATCGCTTACCTTTCCTTTGGTTATCTTGACGATAGCGTATTGGCCATTGCGATTGATGGTGTGGAACCGACTGAAGCGAACGCTTTGAATGGTATCTACCCCATCGTGCGTCCTTTGAACATGATTACCAGGGGTGAGCCGGCCGGCGTGGTTAAGGCTTGGATTGACTGGATTTTGAGTGAGGAAGGCCAGGCCATTGTTAAGGATCAGGGATATATTTCTGTGTTAGCAGGTGCAGCGGTGGAAGAGCCGGTGACGACTCCGGAGCCTGAGAAGGCAGAGGGTCAGATCAGTGTTGCGGGTTCGACCACGGTACAGCCGTTGGCCGAGAAACTGGCCGAAGTTTATATTGCCGCCAATCCAGATATGAAAGTTGATGTGGCGGGCGGTGGATCGAGCGCGGGTGTGAAAGCCGCGGGCGATGGAACTGCCGATATCGGCGCGGCTTCCCGCGAAGTGAAGGATTCAGAGAAGGAGACCTACCCTGATATTGCAATCTTCGTTATCGCGCGCGATGGTATTGCTATCGTTGTTCATCCTGAAGTGCCTGTGGATGAACTGACTACGGATCAGGTACGGGATATCTTCGCCGGCGCAATTACCAATTGGAGCGAAGTGGGGGGCGAGAACCAGCCGATCACGGTGATTTCCCGTGAAGAAGGTTCTGGGACGCGCGGCGCATTTGAGGAGATGGTGATGGGTGAGGAAGCCGTGATTACCGACAAAGCCATTTTCCAGGATTCCAATGGCAAGGTGCGCACTGCCGTTGCCAGTACGCCTAACTCCATTGCTTATCTTTCCTTTGGATATTTGGATGATAGTGTCGTAGCTGTAGCTATTGATGGTGTGGAAGCGACCGAGGCGAATGCGTTGAACGGTATCTATCCTATCGTGCGTCCTTTGAATATGATTACGAAAGGTGAGCCGGCGGGAGTGGTCAAGGCCTGGATTGACTGGATTTTGAGCGAGGAAGGGCAGGCTATTGTCAAGGACCAGGGGTATATCTCTGTGTTGGGTGGAGAAGTGGAAGCTCTTTCTGGCCAGATCAGTGTTGCCGGTTCAACCACGGTGCAACCGTTGGCTGAAAAAATGGCCGAAGTTTTCATAGGTATGTATCCAGATGTGAAGATTGATGTCGCCGGCGGCGGGTCGAGCGCCGGAGTAAAGGCTGCGGGCGATGGGACTGCCGATATCGGCGCAGCTTCCCGCGAAGTGAAGGATTCGGAAAAAGAAACCTATCCTGACATTAAGATTTTCGTTATTGCCTGGGATGGAATCGCTATCGTTGTTCATCCTGAAGTGCCTGTGGATGAACTGACCAAAGACCAAGTCCGGGATATCTTCGCCGGCACGATTGTGAATTGGAGCGAAGTTGGGGGGGAGAACCAGCCGATCACGGTGATTTCCCGTGAAGAAGGTTCCGGGACGCGCGGCGCGTTCGAGGAGATGGTGATGGGTGAGGAAGCGGCGATTACCGACAAAGCTATTTTCCAAGATTCCAACGGCAAGGTACGCACCGCGGTCGCCAGCACGCCTAATTCCATCGCTTACCTTTCCTTTGGATATTTGGACGATAGTGTGGTGGCTATAGCTATTGATGGTGTGGAAGCGACAACGGAGAATGCATTGAACGGTACCTATCCTATCGTGCGTCCTTTGAATATGATAACGAAAGGTGAGCCGGTTGGAGTGATTAAGGCTTGGTTGGACTGGATTTTGAGTGAAGGACAGACCATTGTTGAGGATCAAGGGTACTTGCCTATACAGTAGTTTGATTGATGTTCTTGAGTGCAATGTGCTTGTGGCTTGAGGGCTGAGAATTAAAGTGGTATTTTTGTGGACGGTCCCCCGTCCGCAAAAATACCCCCCTTACCTTGTCGCTTTAGTGGCTTATATTCAGAGAGGGTTAGATGACAACAAGATTTATTACGGATCGTTTCATGCGCTATATACTCTTAGTAAGTGCGTTGCTTTCGGTCATTATCGTTTTTTTAATAGGTGCGTTTACATTGATGGAATCCTGGGATGCTTTCACTGAGATAGGTCTTGTGGATTTTGTGATGGGGCTTCAGTGGCATCCTATCCCTGATGACCCCGCTGCCAGCCACTATGGAATTTTTGGTATGATTGTGGCTTCTGTGATTGTGACTTTGGGTTCCATTATTTTGGGAGTTCCCCTGGCGTTGGCATGTGCGATTTTCCTTGCGGAGATCGCGCCGGACTCAGTTCACCAAGTTGTGCGCCCCGCCGTGGAGTTACTTGCCGGGATTCCCTCTGTAGTTTATGGGTTGGTTGGGATGGTCTGGCTGGTGCCCGTCATCCGGGAACTTTTCCCGGTTCCGGGAAACACTGGGTTTGGCTTTCTCGCTTCTTCAATCGTCTTAGCGGTAATGATTTTGCCTACAATCACGAACATCGCTGAGGATGCAATTCGCGCGGTCCCGAATTATTATCGTGAGGGATCGTTGGCGCTGGGAAGCACCCAATGGCAGACCATTGTTAATGTAGTGCTGCCCGCTGCGCGTTCCGGCATCGTTGCTGCCATCATCCTGGGGGTGGGGCGCGCGTTGGGGGAAACGATGGCCATGGTGATGGTTATTGGCAACTCGACCGAATTTCCTGTTCCACTGACGGATAATCCACTCACCCTCATCCTGAGCCGTGGCCGTACTTTAACCGGCAATGTCGTGATGGGATTGAATTATGCGGCCGGTGTTCATCGCAGCGCGCTTTTTGCGACCGGGATCGTGTTGTTTGTGATGATCATGGTTGTGAATAGTGTGGCGCGTATCATGATTAAAAAGTGGTCATCTCAATAGGCTATTGACTATTCACCTGTTTACGGGTGAATACAGGCGTATCGCATTTCGGAAAGTGCAACACACCGATCTAAGAAAGAGAGATTATGAACGCAACAGAACAAATTACACTACAACAGACTGGAATAGGGGCGCGATCCAATTTACAACAACGTCATTTGGCGGAGAAAATAGCGTTTGGGGTGTTGTGGTTAGCGGCAGGTTTTGTAATCCTGGTCTTATTTTTTGTTATCTTTTATCTACTCTTACAGGGTGGAAAGTTTTTTGTGGGGACCGAGACGATATTAGAAAATGCCGTGTCATTGGAATCGAATGAAGATATACGTGAAACCGTCGCTACGACACCCTACGCCATAGGTTATATATCTTTTGGCTATTTGGATGATTCTGTAAATGCCGTCAAATTGAATGGGGTATCTCCTACTGCTGCCAACGTGTCGAGTGAGGCGTACCCCGTGATGCGCGCGTTATATTTGCTTACCTCGGATAAACCGGAAGGGGCGGTGGCAGCATGGTTGGATTTTGCGCGCAGTAGTGCCGGACAAAAAATCATCGCTGAGGCGGGTTATATTCCTCTGCAGACAACGGAAAACTCTGATGCCCCGGTGTTTATATCCACTGAAACCGTTGATTTTTCCGGTGAAGTTTCCGTTTCTGGATCGACGACCTTGCAACCCGTAGTGGAGGAACTGGTGGCAGCCTTTACCCACGCCTATGCTCCCGATTTAACGTTCACAATAGAAGGTAACGATTCTTCAGAGGGTATTAAGGCTACCGGAAAGGGAAATGTTGATGTGGGAATGACATCTCGAGATGTTAAAGATGTTGAGGCGAATAGATATAAGTCGCTCCAAACCTTTTCTATTGCTTATGATGGCATCGCCATTATTGTGAATCCGGCTCTTAACATCCATGATCTGACTGTAAACCAGGTGCGTGATATCTTTTCCGGCGCCATTGACAACTGGAAAAAGGTGGGAGGGCCTGACGCTCCTATCGTTGTTATTTCTCGCGAGGCCGGTTCTGGAACCCTGGAGGGATTTCAGAAATGGGTGATGTCCAAAGACCTGCTGATTGAGAAGGGGTGGCAGACAATGAACATCCGCCTGGTTGCGCAAGGAATTGGCGCCAGCTTCAAGTTCCTGTGGCGATTTTTGACCACGCGCCCCTTACCGGGAATGGGAGGGCATGGGGGCATCTCTACTACGATTGTGACAACGATCTATATGGTGATCTTGACGCTGGTCGTGGCAACTCCCCTGGGTGTGGGGGCGGGAGTCTACCTGGTTGAGTATGCGGGTGAGATGGGCGGACAAGCCGGTGGTGAGGAAGCCCAGTGGCCCGCGTGGTCACGGGTAGCCTTAATTGGGGGTGTGTTGGCTCTGATAACAATATGGGTACTTGGGTGGCTGGCAGGGCAGTTTTGGCTGATGGTGGCAGGCTTGGCATCATTTGCCCTGGTGCTGTTCCTGTTGGTTGGAATTTTCTACGAAGGGACTGTTCCAGGCTGGTGGCAGTTAATGATGGTGGGTGTGGGGATATTCTTGGTACATGGGGCAGGAGTTTTGCTGCGTGGGACGTCGAGTGTGCTGGTTTCAGGTCTATCTTATATGCTTGTTCTGCTTTTCGTATTATGCGGGCTTGCGCAGCGGGTGGGTTTGCTTCGTCCCCTGGTGGATAAAGTTGGCCCGCGCGTGGTTCCCATCATACGTTTTGCTGTGGAAACCTTGGCCGGTGTGCCTTCGATTATCTTTGGGCTATTTGGCTTTGCTCTGTTCGTCACCGTGATGCAATTGGGGCTGTCGATGCTTTCCGGCGCGTTGGCGGGAGCCTGCTTGATTTTACCGGTGCTAATCCGCACGACTGAGGAAGCTTTGCTCACCGTGCCACGTTCTTACCGCGAAGGAAGTTTGTCCCTCGGTGCGACGAAGTGGCAAACCATCTGGCAGGTCGTGTTGCCTTCCGCGATGCCGGGGATTGTCACCGGGATTGTCCTGGGGGTAGGCCGTATTGTTAGTGAGACGGCTGTCTTTTACGTTACCCTAGGGGGAAGCATTAACCTACCTGAATCTGTGATGGACCAAGGCCGGACAATGGTGTTACATCTTTATTCCTTGATGATGGACGCGAACGCGCCTGAACCCGCGATGGGTACGGCGGTGGTGATTGTTGTAACGGTGATTTTGATTAACCTGGCAATTAACTATTTTTCAAACCAGTTAGCTCAGCGTATGAGGGGTAGGGCATAAAGAGGAGATTTTGGGATGACGGCAGTAGCAATTAAGCTCGAAGCGAAAAATTATACTATGTATTATGGGGGATTTAAGGCATTGGAGGGGGTCAGCGTGGAGATCCCCGCTAAGCAAGTGACCGCTATCATTGGTCCTTCCGGTTGTGGCAAGAGTACATTTCTGCGTACCTTTAACCGCATGAATGACCTTATCCCGGTGGCGCGAACCGAAGGCGAAGTGATATTGGATGGGCAAAATATTTTTGAAATGGATGTTGTTGAATTGCGCAGGCGGGTGGGGATGGTTTTCCAACGACCGAACCCGTTCCCAAAATCCATTTTTGATAACGTCGCTTATGGCCCGCGTGCTAATGGGATGCGGGATAAAGCCAGACTCAACGAATTGGTAGAGCGCAGTTTGCGAGATGCCGCATTGTGGGATGAAGTTAAGGACGATTTGGATAAGTCCGGACTCGCGCTTTCCGGCGGGCAACAACAGCGGCTCTGTATCGCGCGCGCCCTGGCTGTGGAACCCGAGGTGATTTTGATGGATGAACCGGCTTCTGCTTTAGACCCGATTGCAACCCTGCGTATTGAGGAGTTGATCCGCGTCTTGAAGAAAGACTATACCATTGTGATTGTGACGCACAATATGCAGCAGGCATCGCGGGTTTCGGATTACACCGCTTTCTTCTATACTGACGAAAGTCGTTGCGGCCAGTTAGTAGAATTTGATGAAACGCAGAAAATCTTCACCAATCCAGAGGATAGACGGACAGAAGATTATATTACCGGCCGATTTGGCTAGGTAAGAAGCGGGCGGTATTTTTGCGAGTGGTACTCCGCTCACGAAGGACTACTTTTCATTTGCCGCTTTAGCGGCCTATTTTTAGAAAGAGGTATTGACTATGACAATTAACCCACGACAAACGCTAGATCGAGAGCTGCGAAATTTACAGGATGATATGTTGATCTTGGGCAGCATGGTGGAAGATGCTTTACTCGAATCGGTGGACTACCTCAAGAAACGGGATATGGATGGCTCCCGGCGTGTGATGGCGCGAGATCGCGAGATCAATGAGAAACGTTTTGCTCTTGAAGGAAGAGCGTTAGCTTTAATCGCCCGTCACCAACCCGTGGCGCGTGACTTACGCATATTGGCAGCGGTGCTTGAGATCACAACGGAATTGGAACGGATTGGAGACTATGCCAAGGGGATCGGGAAAATCAACCTATTGATCGGCGATCAACCGTTGGTCAAACCGCTGATTGATATTCCCAGGATGGTGGATAAAGCCACCTCGATGTTACATCGCGCCCTGGATGCTTTTGTGCAGCAGGACGCGGCGGCAGCGCGCGCGCTTTCGGCTGAAGATGATGATGTGGATGCGCTGTATGAACAAGTTTACCGTGAGCTGGTGACTTACATTTTAGCCGATCCTGGTTGTTTGGAGCAAGCTAACTATTTGCTCTGGGCAGCGCATAACCTGGAACGTACCGCCGACCGCGTGTGTAATATTTGTGAGCGCATTATTTTTACTGTGACCGGGGAATTGATGGAGTTTGTGAGCAATGAAAATACGCATGATGTGGCGTAGTCAGTAGAATATCCTTACCTTATAAAGAAAGGAAGTATTTTTTCGATTTCGACACGTAGTTCGAAATCGAAAAAATACTTCCTTTCACGCGGCTTTAGCTTCTTGCCTCCCATTGCACAGGTTAAATTTTCTCTTATGTTATTTGATGTTGTCATTATTCATCATGCTTATAGAATTTAGCTGAAAGAATCCCATAGCGTTCTTCCCGGTTGTTGTGATCATAAGCGACTCCTCGCCGTAGACTTTGATATATATCTCCAAAGCCTTCTACGCTGAAGACAGTATATTCGACATGTTTTTGTTCTACCAACTCCAATTCCGGTTGGAATTTGTCTACGATATTCCAAGAGTATACCGTGGGTTCCATAACTGTGGGGTAACGATGTATATCCGTCAAGAGTAAGAAATACCCTCGCGGAACGAGTACCCGGCAAATCTCGGCTATGACTTTTTCCACGTCGTCTACGTGGTCCAGTGAATTGAATGTGCATACTACATCAAAGTAGTTGTCGGCGAATGGAAGATATTCTGCACCACAGGCGATATACTGCATAGAATGACAGTCTGCGCCTAATTGCCGGTATGCGGCGGCCAATGGATCTACGCCTATCCGCATATCTGCCTCTATGGCCCATTCTAAACTCCCCCTGGGACCACAGCCGATGTCCAGTATCTTTTTACCTCGATAGAATACGTTATCGAGATCGAAATACGTGGTATAGAAAAACTCGAAATGATCATGGGTGAGCGTCCCCTGTTGCTCAAGACGGTTTTTCCAATAAGCAAGTTCACCCTTGGCTTTTTGCGTCATAATGTGTATCAGAAAAGGTGCTCCTTCTCACCAGGTTTGTACATAGAATGTTTTCACTATCCCTTATTATACCTTATGTAAAACGTAACTGGCTACCGGACACTTTTTATTAGGGTAACG
>JAFGFI010000295.1 GCA_016931185.1 Anaerolineae bacterium | reverse complement strand
CCGTCTGTCTGTTGATCATACATAAAGTTGTGGCCGTTTGCCTGCGCGACAATGGGTAACGAGACGATACCTAATTCGCGCAAACGCGTCGCTGAAAGATAGGCCGTTCCATCAGTAATCAGTTGAATGTGATGATTGCTACTCACACCCTTTCTCCTTCAATCATAAATTCGTAAGCCGTACGGCTCAATAATCGGCGATTATTCAATCGAGATAATGTAAGGATAATGCGGTTGCCCACCTTCGACAACCTCAAATTCGAGTTCAGGATAAGTTCCGATCAACCTCTCGACCAACCCCTCCGCCTGAGACGCCCCAACGCCCTCGCCATAGTATACCGTCACCAACTCACAGTTTTCGAGCTCGGCTCCGGCCAAGAGCCAATGCACTGCCTCATCAAAGGACTCCGCGTCCACCACTAATTCACCATCCAATAACCCAATGGCATCACCCTCGCGCACATTGATTCCATTGAGCGCTACATCGCGGGTCGCCCAGGTCACTTCGCCGGTAATCACATCCTTGGCAACACGCAGCATCGCCGTCACATTGCCATCCAACGTTGCCTGTTGATCAAGGGCAAGTAGCGCGGAAATACCTTGAGGAATAGAACGCGTCGGCACCACCGCAACATGCTTCGTGCTCACCTCGGCAGCCTGTTGTGCCGCCATCAAGATATTTTTATTGTTTGGAAGGATAATGACTTGATCGGACAGTGATTGTTCAATTGCGGCCAGGATTTGTGCGGTGCTCGGATTCATCGTCTGTCCCCCCTCAACGATCGCGGTAGCGCCCAGGCTGCGGAACACCCTGCCCAACCCCTCCCCAGCAGATACCGCCACCACGGCGATATTGGGCGGTTCTTCTACCGGCATAGCCATAAGCGCGGCGCCGTGCATATGGGCGTCCTCCCGGCTCGCCAAAAATGCCCGATACTGCGCGTGCATATCCTCAACAACGACATCGCGTAAAGAGCCGCACTTCGCACCATAGCTGATGGGAACACCCGGATCGAACACATGCACATGCACCTTGACGGTCTGCGCATCGCCCACTACCAAAGCGGAGTCCCCCATCGACTCAATGGTAGCGCGCATCCTGGCAACATCCAGATCGCTGCCGGCGACGATGAATTGTACGTCATAGGGATAATTGCTATCGAAGTGCAAAACCTCGGTCATAAGGTCATGAGGAGCCTCGTGGACATGTACAGCGAGCGCCATACCTTCTGTAGGGCGTTCAAGTTCTTCGACCGATAATCCCTTCATATAACGCAACATCCCTTCGAGGACCACCAACAACCCTCGTCCTCCCGAATCGACCACCCCAGCTTGGCGCAACACCGGCAGCAGTTGCGGTGTACGAGCAACAGCGGACTTTGCCCGTTGGACCAGCCGCTCGAAGATATACTGCAAATTCTCGGTTTCCCTTGCTACCAACGCGGATTCTTCTGCCACCTCACGCATAACGGTCAGGATCGTACCCTCCACTGGCTTGACAACACCCTTGTAGGCGGTCTCTCTCGCCTCATTCAACGCGATTGGTATATCTGCCGCGCACAGGAGAGCTTTGGAATCCAGGCCGCGCGCAAACCCGCGCAAAATCTGGGAAAGGATCACCCCAGAGTTGCCGCGTGCGCCCATCAACGCACCATGCGCCACCTTACCGGCCAGACGTCCCACATTGTCCTCTTGCAGATCCGCAATCTCGTTCCAGGCGGATGTCATCGTTAACATCATATTCGTCCCGGTATCGCCATCCGGCACTGGAAACACATTGAGTGCATTGATCTCCGCCTGATGTTGGCGTAGCCAAGATAACGCAGCCGCCACCATGAACTTCAAATCATGCCCATCCAGAGTAAGAACAACCTCACTGCCTCCACGCTCGCCCACGCTAAGCCCCCCCTAATCTATATCGCTAACGCGCAAAGCCTGGATATGCACGTTTACTTTGGTAACCGGCAACTCGAGAATCTTCTCAACTTGGTACTTAACCACGTGTTTGATACTCTCGGCCACACTCGACACCCGCGTACCATATTCTACCACCACATACAAGTCCACAATAACCTTTCCCTCCCGGACCTGTACTTCCACCCCGCGTTTCCTATCGGCAGATAGAATATCAGCCAGACCGGTAGCAAAGTTCTTGGGTACCGTCCCCACAACCCCGTAACACGTCTGTACCGCCTCACTAACAACCGATGCAATAGCGGCTGGGGACACCTCGATTTTTCCCCGAGGTTGCACTTTTTCATTCATAAAGACCTCCTCCCAGTTGCATCTTTTCCTCTTTGTGGTATGATGACTTCCGTCATCGAGACAGAAGAGGTGAAAAAAAATGGCAAAATGTGAAATCTGCGGTAAAGTCCCAATGTTTGGGCACAATGTCAGTCACTCAAATCGGGCAACCAACCGGCAATTCCGCCCTAACATCCAGCGCAAGCGGATGCTGGTCGATGGCTCGTGGCGGCGTATTCACGTCTGCACTCGCTGTTTGCGCACGCTATCCCGTGGCGATAAGTAAAGTACACTGTACTAAAACCCAGACGACAGCCCCGTTGATTGACCGGAAACGGGGCTGTCGCGTTCCATGGACTAAACAACACCACGCAGCGCACTGATAGCCGCAGCGACCCCTTCAGGCGCAGCAAAGATTGCAGAACCCGCGACCAGATGATCGGCCCCATACGCCGTCACCAGAGGCGCAGTCTTCACATTGATGCCCCCGTCCACCGATAACCATGCTGCACGGTCAGCAGTATCAAGGATACTGCGCACGGCGGCAATCTTGCTCAGCATCTCCGGCAGGAAATCCTGACCGCCAAACCCGGGATTCACCGTCATCACCAGGACCAGATCCACTATGTCTACGACGTAACGCAACTCCGATTCTGGCGTTGCCGGATTCAAAGACACGCCAGCTTGCACTCCCAAATCATGAATTTGCCCCAAGACTTGGTGCAAGTGGGCTGTTGCCTCCGGATGCACCGTCAATATATCTGCCCCGGCCCGCACAAAGGCTTCCACGTAACGCTCTGGAGTTTCCACCATAAGATGAACATCAAGGGGCAGTTGCGTCACCTTGCGCAACGCCGCCACCACTGGCGGGCCAATTGTCATATTCGGTACGAAATGCCCATCCATCACATCCACGTGGATGGCATCTGCGCCTGCGGCCTCCGCCATCTTGATCGCCGCGCCCAGATTGGCAAAATCGGCGGAAAGTATTGAAGGTGCAATGCGTATGTATTTGCCCATAACCCAGCTATGATACACCGGATACGGCAAAAGGCAACTACACGATACCTCACGCTGTTTTTTTCTCTGTGAGGACACCCGACTATTAACAAAACGTTACAAAACAATTACCAAAAAGAAAACAGTATTGACACGCATTTATGGAAATGGTATCATTGAAGATAGTTCTGGACTTTGCAAAGTTTCGTACAAGCACACCAAAAGGAGGCTCATAATGTTTCGTGACAAGATTCAAAATAGCTACGAAGAACTTTCACCACGATTCCGCATCCTGGCCGATTTTATTCTCGAAAACACCCTGGACGTCGGTTTCTTGACAGCGACAGAATTAGCCCGCCGTGTCGGAGTCGATCCAGCAACCGTCGTGCGCTTCTCGCAAGAGCTTGGCTATTCTGGGTATCGAGAACTTTCGCGTGAAATCAAACGTTACATCAACCAACAATTGGCGTTGCGTTATCAAAAGGGCATGACTGAAACCGAGGGACTGAGCGCGCAAATTACCAGCATGATCGATGAACTGAGCGATCGTACCCTAAATATGAAAGCAGATGCCGAACAAATCGCGCAAGCTGTACAAACCATTCATACAGCCCAACGAATTTTCGTCACCAGCGCCGCGGAGGGCTACGGCGTCGCCACACTGTGGAGCACCTACCTGGGTCTTCTGGGGATCGAAACTTACCCCATCCACGCCGACTACGCGCAGGCCGCGATCCTGCTGCGTGACATTGAGCCAGATGATTTGCTAATCGCTATTTCTTTGGGATTAGGTCCAGGGATCGAGATTGGGCATCTGCTCGGTGCGGCCAAAGAACGTGGCGCGCATACCCTCTCCATCACGACCAGCCCCACCCTGCTGCCGGCTCGGCAAGCCGACATTAACTTGGTTGCATCCTCCAAGACGCCAGCAGGTTATCCCTCCTTTGACACGCTGATGGCAATTCTTTCCCTACTATGGCAAGCCCTGATTGCTGTGGATACTGAGAAAAGCCATAACAGTATTGCGGCCGCCATGCATGCCCTCAATGACCTGGTCGAACAAAAAGATAAAGTACCATCTTACGATATCGCCGCGTTGCTGCGACTTTGGGCACAAAAGTGAGCATCGCCAGCCAAAAAGAAAGGGAGAGTTCTCAAACTCTCCCTTTTGTTTTCAGGTCTGATCGTCTGCAAAGCAACATTATGGCGTGACGGCAAGTGGTTCAGCTTCCCAAAGCGGTAGGGCGTCAAAAGAACGCGGCCACATCAACACATAAAAGTCAATATAATCTGCCATGCCACCTTGCCACAAAGCATCGACATGCCCACCCTCATGCACCTGATAAGTCACCTCGGCTCCATACTCCACCAACACATCATAGAATTGCAATGTAGTGGCTCTGGCCCAGTCCAGACTTCCGGCATCCAAATAGACGCGCATACCCGTAACACCTTGCTTGGCTAACAAGAAGGGATCATATTGTGGCATGGGACGGTTCAAAGCCAATGCCGGACTGTGTCCCCCCACAATGCTAAAAAGGTCCTGATGGCGCAATGCAATCTCTATAGACCACACACCGCCGCGAGAAATCCCACCGATTGCACGACCAGACGGACTACGCCAAGTCCGGTACGTTTGATCGATAAGCGGTAGTAGCTCATCCACAAACATACCCTCAAAAGACCAAGCCCCACCGCTGGAATTGACGTATAATCCATCGGAACTCACGCCAGGCAGTACCACAATAAACGGCCCGACGATTTTCCTGCTAACCCAATCGTCCACCAACACATCAATTCCCAGAGTGATCCAATGTCGCTCATCGAGGGGCCAGCCATGAAGCATATATAACACGGGGAAACCCCTATCGGGATAGTCATCGTAACACGGTGGGAGATGTACCAAGAAACGCACCTCTTCCCGCATCGTACTGCTGACCAAGGATGCGGATTCAGTTCGACCACGAAGATAAGAGCAGGAGAAAGGCGTCGGCGTGGGCAACGGTGTTGGTTCGGAAGGTGGAGAAAGTGTAGGTGCCATTGCCGCTGTAGGAGTAAGTGGCATCTCCGGCGAAGATATAGCTGGCGACTCCGTTGTGGAAGGCAACACAACAACAGGAGATTGACTCGCGCCCTCTACCTCAATACCTTGACAACCTGCCAGAAGGCCTAAGAACAGGAATACAAACACAAGTCCGAATTGACTACGCACCTTCGATCCCACTACATTCATCTACCCGAATATCGAGAAACAGTGTAACACTTCTTGCTTTTCCGTCAAGATAGACACGTCAGCCAGAAACGACAAACAGTTCCTTGGCAATGACCTACTCTCCCACCCCGCTACCAGGGCAGTACCATCGGCGCTG
>JAFGFI010000294.1 GCA_016931185.1 Anaerolineae bacterium | reverse complement strand
GTGGGTATTTTTTCGTTTTCGGGCTACGCCCGAAAACGAAAAAATACCTTCAAAAACTTTTTGCGGTCTAAAGGTTGCTAGCGCCGTCAGCGGCTTACCCGTCATTCATAACTTGAAGAAACCTAGGTCACATGTACAAGCATAAAATAGTTCCCTGGATCAGTCAAATTTTTTCAAACTTCGTTTATAATAGTTTTGCTTGAGCGTCATTCATGTTTGATATTTTACGTATCGCGCATCATGTTTTGCGTTTTACGCAAGGAGGTTCATGGCTACAGTTACAGTTTCACATATCAGTAAATCTTTCGGCGATTTGAAAGCCGTCAATGATGTATCGTTTGAAGTATTTCCCGGTGAGGTATTCGGATTATTAGGGCCGAATGGGGCGGGCAAAACGACTACCATTCGGATGGTATTGGATATTTTCCGTCCCGATAAGGGAGAGGTCGCAGTTTTTGGGGGCAAGTTAAGCGAAGGGAAAAAAGATCGCATTGGTTATATGCCGGAAGAGCGGGGGTTGTATAAGGATCTGAAGTTAGAACCCACATTACTTTTTCTGGCAACGCTCAAAGGATTGGATGAGAAAACAGCCCGCGCGCGGTTGGAGGAATGGCTCAAGCGTTTCGATTTGTATGATCACCGCCACAAGAAAGTGCAAGACCTTAGCAAGGGAATGCAACAGAAGGCACAGATTATCAGCACATTGCTACACGATCCCGATTTATTGGTCATTGATGAGCCTTTTGCCGGATTGGATCCTGTTAACACGCGCCTGGTGAAGGATATTATTGAAGAATTACGACAAGCCGGAAAGACTATTATTATGTCCACTCACCAGATGTACCAAGTAGAAGCGCTTTGTACCCGCATCGTGCTTATCAATAAAGGGCACACTGTTCTGTATGGTGAGGTAGATAAAATCAAGCGTGATTTTGCCGGGAATGCGCTGGAATTGGTGGGACAGGGGAACTTTGCCGATTTGCCCGGTGTGCTGGAAGTACAGCGACGCAATGGCAGAATGCATCTGGTTCTCGCTTCTGGTACTGATCCCCAGGAAGTCTTGCGCGCGTTGGTAGCTCGTGACGATGTGAAGCTGGAACGCTTTGAAGTTGCCGAACCCACATTGGAGGACATCTTTGTCACGGTGGTACAGCAGGAGCATGGTGATGCGTAAGTTGTGGTTGATCGCGAAACAAGAGTATCTCAAGATCGTTCGCAAGAGATCGTTCTTGATCGGTACGTTAGGAATGCCGTTGTTGATAGGCGTCATTATGCTTATCAGTATTGTACTCTCGCTGGGGGGACGCGGTGATATACCGGTAGGTTATGTGGATTATGCCGGTGTATTGCAATCTGCTGTGTTGCCGGTGTTGGAGCAAGGAGAGCGGATGGTTGCGCTGCAGGGTTTTACAGATGAATCTGTAGCGCGTGCTGCACTGGAGGCTGGTGAAATTCAAGCCCTCTATATCGTGCCTGTAGACTATCTCGATACTGGACAAATCACCCTTTATTTTCTGAGCGAGCGACCTGGCGAACGGGTGCGGGAGGATTTCCGTGATTTTCTGCAGGCTAATTTGCTCGCTGGGCAACCGGAGGCGATACGCTACCGCGTACAACAAGGAGCTAATCTTGTACTCCGCTCCATCGACGGCAATCGTGAGCTTGATATGCAAAATCCTGTAAGCTTTTTCTTGCCTTTTGTTGCCGCGTTCTTTTTCATCTTCGCAGTGATGAACGCGGGAGGCTATATGCTGGAGGCGGTGACCGATGAGCGGGAAAATCGCACCATTGAGGTATTGGCGACGTCGGTGCGCCCATTACAGCTTATGGGGGGCAAAGCAGTGGGATTGATGGCGGTGGGACTGACACAGTTGTTGCTCTGGAGTGGAACGGGGCTTGCGGGGCTGTTGGTGATCGCGGCAGTTTCTCCTGTACTCCAGGGGGCACGTATGCCCTGGTCGTTGCTGGTCGTGATTACCCTGTTCTTTATCCCGGCTTACGCACTCATTGCCGGTTTGATGACGGCGATAGGTAGTATTTTCACCGACACGCGCCAGGCGCAGCAAATCACGGGTATTATCAATATGTTTTTTACCGCTCCCTTTTTCTTCATTACCATCATTTTTACTCGTCCCAGCAGTCCACTGATCACTGCCCTGACACTCTTCCCAACGACCTCTTTTATCACCATCGCCTTGCGTTGGGCTGTGGTTCCCGTGCCCTTATGGCAATTGGTTATCAGTTGGGTGCTTTTAACTGCCTCAGCTTTGACCAGTGTGTGGTTTGCTGCGCGAGTTTTCCGGTTAGGGATGTTATTGTACGGGCAACGGCTGCGTCTACCGCATATTGTTGCGGATATAAAGCGCCGAGCATAGTGTGCCATTCTAGATAATCCTATAGATGAGAAACACTGTAAGAGGTAAATAATATGCGAAATATTGGGTTAGTGATTAGACACGAGATTGTGAGTACATTGGGGAAACCATCGTTTTGGCTCACGACCTTTGTGTTTCCCCTGGTAATTATGGCTTTTTCTCTGGGGACGCAATTTTTGAGTGTGCGGGCGATAGAGGACAGTGAAGCGTTGGTGGATGTGAATAGTGGCCAGCCAGCGGCGATTGGATACGTGGATCATGCCGCCCTCATTCAGATATTACCGGAGGGTGTGCCGTCCGAATTGGTGTACGCTTTTCCTGACGAAGCCAGTGCGCAACGTGCACTAGAGGTGGGCGACCTGCTCCAGTATTATGTGATAGCGGCGGATTACTTACAAAGTGGTAAAGTCGAAGTTGTAGAGCGCACATTTTCCCCCTTGGGTAATATTTCAACGATTGGACTGTTTACCTATATCCTGGATGCCAATTTAATTGATGATGTCCAATTGTTGGAACGGATCTCGGAACCGATCGCCGACCTAGAGAGCGTGGCCCTGGAGATTCCCGTGACATCTGATGCCGGGATCTTGGCTAATGCTTCCGATGCATTTGAAGCGCGCTTTATTGTCGGGTATGGTGTACTCTTTATCTTTTTCTTTGTCTTTATGATGAGCAGCACCTTTATGCTGCGTAGTGTCTCCCGTGAGAAGGAAAATCGCACGGTAGAAGTGTTATTAGTCAGTTTGCGCCCCCGCGAGTTGATGTTAGGCAAGGTTTTGGGGTTGGGATTCGTGGCTCTGTTGCAATTAGCAGTGTGGCTAGGGGGAAGTATATGGGTTTATCAACGTGGCGACGGTATCTTTCGCGCGTTGGGTATGATGGTAAAAGGCCTTACTTTACCGTCAGGATTTTTATTCTGGGCGGCGATCTATTTTCTGTTGGGATATGTACTTTATGCTTCGATCCTCGCGGCGATTGGGGCACTGGCGCCCAGCGCGCGGGAAACTGGGCAATTCACATTTATTGCTATGCTTCCGTTGATGATTCCTCTATGGATGAATACGGCCTTTTATGAGGCTCCGAATGGCAGTCTGGCAACTGCTCTCAGCCTTTTCCCATTAACTGCGCCCACTTCTATGTTGCCTCGGCTTGCGGCCGGTGGGGTTCCTCTTTGGCAGCCCATCGTGGGGCTCGTTTTACTGGCGATTACCACTTATGGTTTTGTGCTTCTCTCCGCCCGTTTCTTTCGCGCCGATACTTTGCTTTCTAGCAGTAGCCTGAACTGGAAGAGGTTTGTGGAGGAATACAGAAAGGGGGAGAAGAGAAGTTAGAAATTAGAACGGCGAATTGTTTTCCAATTCGCCGTTCTAATTTCTAACTTCTCATTTCTTACTTCAAAATATAGTATGTTCCCCGCTTTTGTCCTACTTTGAGCAAGATGCCGCGTTCTACAAGGTCTACCATATCCAGTCGGAGGGTTTCAGGAGAGACATCCGGGCAGAGTTGTTGGTAATCCCGGCTGGTGATCCGGCCATGCTTTTGGATAAACGCAAGTGCTTGCGCCTGTCGTTCACTCATTGTCTGGCCATCGGGTACCGTGATCGGTTCGCGCTCCTGTATATTGCGGAATGTGACGGTGAACGCAAATGGGCTTTCTTTGAAGTCGGGCAAGGGGTGCCCCGCATTGGTCATTTCCTCAATCATCAAATCTACACCTAACCCTAACTCCTCGATGTAGCCCCATTGAAAGAGCCCATTGACGATGCGTGGGTTGCGGGAATAATGTTCTTCCACAATATTATCTACGGTAATAAAACCGGGTAATCCCCCCGGACTGGCAATTTCTAGGCGGTCGGTGAACATACGAACCTCGATCGCGCGTCCTTTGAGTTTGTAGTCTCGATGCGCGACAGCGTTTACCAATGCCTCACGGATAGCGGCCGGGGGATATTCCCACTTTTCCTGGCGTTGTAAACCGCTGACTACGGCCCCTTTGCGGATTTCCTCTTGTAAGATGGTCCAGGTGTGTTCGATCACTTGCGGGAGTGGTCCTTTAACCTCTACCCGGCGTCCATAAGCTGGTTTCCCCTCAGCCTGCCGGACTTGTTTCCCATCAAAACGCACAAACACCAAACCACTGCGGGGAATAAAGGTTTGAGGATTCTTGCCGAATAGTAAAAGTCCGGCAACTGTTGGTTGTCCGGTGGGCAACAGCCAGCCCAAATCCAATAAAATATCATCCAGGGTGCGTGTGCGCGGGCGTGGTCCCTGACGGCTCTCCCAGGCTTCCAGGAAGCGTTCCAGAATAGCGGAGTCTAAATCCTCACGGGTGGCGACTGGAACAGGTTCTGCTTCGTATTCCCCGGCTTGGCGAGTAGAAGCAAGTTGCTGCACCTGCTCTCCGGTCAGTACGCGATTTTCCGGTCCAGTGCGCACTATAACACGCCCATCGGTTAATGTGTGAAGCTCTGGGCTGCGCTGAACCTGGCCTACGAAGATAAACGCTCCCCGGACTTCCAACTGTTCCCACTTGACAAATATCGGGGGGCGGCAGAGCATTTCCGCCTGGCGTACCAGCCCTTCAAACTCTTCGGGAAAAACCGCGCCGGTAGGACGACCTTCCAGAGTGATGCCGACATAAAGTGTGCCACCGTCGGCATTGGCAAACGCGACAATCGTCTCGGCCAATGCCTGGACATCTGCCCCCGGCAATAGTGCGACTAACTGGGTCGCTTCTGGCCGGGAGGGATGCACCATCCCCTTACTTATCATCCTTCATCCCTTTTCCTTCATCCTCATCCTTTTCATCCCCATTTTTGAAAAGGCGAGCAATAGAGGCGACACGATCTCCATCTTTCAGATCCATCATGTGTACTCCACGGCTATAGCGCCCCATTTGAGGAATTCGCTTGACATTGGTACGCAAGATGATGCCGCTTTCAGACATAATGGTAACCTCATCATCATCTTGAACCACCCGCACTTCCACGACCGGCCCCGTCCGTTTATCCACTTGATAAGCGCGCAATCCTTTTCCCCCACGTGTCTGAGTGCGGAATTCATCCAATGATGTGCAACGACCATAGCCATTACAGGTAGCGACAAACAGACTGCCGCCGGGTTCTACAACTTCGGCCGTTGCTAAATAGTCATCGTCATTTAACCGCATTCCAATAACTCCCGCTGCATTGCGGCCTACAGGGCGTACATCCTGTTCAGAGAAGCGGATTCCCTGTCCCTCCTCTGTGACTAAAATTAGCTCATTGTTGCCTGTGGTCAAGCGAACCCAGCGCAATTCGTCATCACCGTTGAGCCGAATAGCGATAATGCCACTGGGGCGCACGTTGCGGAATTCGTCAATGGCGATGCGTTTCACCTGTCCTTTACGGGTGACCATCATCAGGTAATTAGCTTCATCGAAGTTGGGAACCGCTACAACCGCGGTGACACGCTCCTCCGCCGCTAATGCCAGGATGCTTGCGACCAACACACCTTTAGAAGTGCGTCCTGCATCAGGAATCTGGTATACTTTTTCCTGGTAGACTTTCCCTTGATCGGTAAAGAAGAGCAGTGAGTCGTGGCTGTTGGCCGAAATGAGTGTGGTGATTTCGTCTTCATCTCCCGTCGCCATCCCGATCACGCCGCGTCCGCCGCGTCGCTGCGCACGATAGATGGACCAGGGCACGCGCTTGATGTAGCCGCGTTGGGTAATCGAGATCAGTACATCCTCTTTTTCAATCAAGTCTTCGTCATCAAAAGAACCATCTGCATTGGGACGGATGTGGGTACGGCGCGGGTCGTTATACCGCTCTCGCAATTCGATGAGATCCTCACGAATCACGGCACGCTGTTGCACCGGGGAGGCCAAAAGTGCCTCCAGGTATGAGATGGTTGCCATAACCTCAGCGTATTCATCCTCTAACTTCTGCCGTTCCAGACCAGTGAGCCGTCGCAGTTGCATATCCAAGATCGCCTGGGATTGTGCTTCGCTAAGGTCAAAATTCTCCATCAAGCGGACGCGTGCAGTGTCTACGTCCGGGGATTCACGGATGGTGTGAATGATAGCATCCAGGTGATCCAGTGCCTTGAGCAATCCTTCCAAGATGTGGGCGCGCGCCTGGGCTTTATTGAGATCAAACTGAGCGCGTCGCACCAGGACTTCGATGCGATGTTCGAGGAAGATGTGCAACAGTCGTTTGAGGGGTAACACCCGGGGGACGCCATCTACGAGCGCGAGGAGTTGTACGCCAAAGGTAGATTGGAGAGGGGTGTGTTTGTAGAGCCGGTTAAGAGCTTTCTTGGGGTTGGTTCCCCGTTTAAGCTCAATGACAATGCTCATTCCCCGTTTATCGGACTCATCGCGTAGATCGCTGATGTCATCTAATTTTCCCTCGCGCACGAGCATCGCGATTCGTTCTAGCAAACTGGTTTTGTTAAGCTGATAGGGGATTTCGGTAATGACGATGCGATAACGACTACCGCGCATTTCCTCAATATTAGCCTCGGCGCGGACGGTAAGTTTCCCACGTCCAGTGGCATACGCCTTGATGATGGACTCACTCCCTAGGATCTGTCCCCCGGTGGGAAAGTCAGGCCCTTTGATGAAATTCATCAGCCCCAGCAATCGTTCTCCGTTTTCTGCGCCATTTCTTAACGGCGCATCGTCTTTAACTTCGGTAACGCCGATGTCTTCCAATCGATTCCAATAATCCAGCATATAGACCAGTGCATCTACCACTTCCCCTAAGTTATGGGGGGGGATGTTGGTCGCCATCCCTACCGCAATGCCCGATGAACCATTAACCAACAGGTTCGGTAAGCGGGCGGGCAATACTTCTGGTTCCTGTAAACTGTCGTCAAAGTTGTTGACCCAGTCTATTGTGCCTTTTTCAATGTCGGCCAGCATTTCCATTGCAATAGGCGCCAGCCGGGCTTCAGTATATCGCATCGCGGCGGGGGAATCGCCATCAATAGAACCGAAGTTTCCTTGTCCATCTACGAGCATATAGCGCACAGAGAAATCCTGTGCCATGCGGGCCATCGCCTCATACACAGCGCTATCACCGTGCGGGTGATATTTGCCCAATACCTCACCCACAATACGGGCGGATTTTTTATAGGGAGAATTTGGGCGAATGCCCATATCGTGCATAGCGAAGAGGATACGTCGTTGCACCGGCTTCATCCCATCCCGTGCATCGGGTAACGCACGCGCAACAATAACGCTCATCGCATAATCGAGATATGCAGTGCGCATCTCGTGTTGAATCTCTACATATTTGATGTTGCCAATCGTGTTGTTTTCAATCTGTTCTTCCAAAGGTTCAAGGCCTCCCATTATACAATCAAATAAGGATACCCTGGCGGCTAAAGGTTGGTCGCAGAGCACTGACAGGGGAATTCCATACTCTAATTATACCCGAAACAGACGTAAGAGCGAGTAAGAAGAATTAAAAATTAGAAATGAAGAGTTAGAAAAAAAATACGTTTATCTAACATAAATCTCATCTACACTGGCTATTCCCTCAATGACAGATAATGTTACTGTACGAGGTTTACTCTTTATATGGCGCGCCAGTGTGACGGGGCTGCCCTTTAAGTGAACTTCGTAGCTTTTTCCTTCCTCACTCATGTGAAGTACACTATGTTCTGGACCGGGAATCAGCATTAAATTTCGCCCTTCCCAGGTGAAAGTGAGTGTCGCGCTGCTATCTGTCGTTTGCCGGTAACTGCCCAGACTGGCATTCGTGCTCGGTTTATCTTGCCATAAGCCTGTGTAGTCGAGTTGCCATGTCGTTTCCTGATGTCGTCCTGGATAGAGGGTAGGGGTGAAGGTAGTGAGGTATGTGCTGAGGCTGTGATAGATGGAGAGCGGGGTAAAATCCGGTTCTGCCAGGCGGAAGTAATAGAATGCCTGCTCGCGCTCGGTATCGTTTGCACGTTTGAAAAACCAGACAGTGGTTACACCGGCCCAGGGCCATTCGCGCTGGATGCGTTCATAGGCTAGGGGAGCGTAGCGCGCTTGCTGATCCAGTGTTACACGTCCAAAGCGCGGGGGGATAGACTCAGGAGCGGCATTGCTGTTCATCTCACTGATCCAGATCGGCTTGTGAGCGTCTCCGTTAGCAACCATTACATCGCGCACCCACAAGGGGCGCGCGAAGTTGACTTGATCCTGGGTGGGGCGCATCCGGTGGTCGGTTGGGCCTGACCAGAGCATATAATCGTTCACCGCCATAATGTCGAAACAGTTTCCTGCCCCGGCATTGTACATCCGTTGCAAAAAGACTACATCCATCAGATTGTTGCCCTGGTCGACGGAATTCCATGTACCTAACTCTGCTGTAGGCGCCATTGCGCCGCTGATCACAACGGCTTCGGGATCGGCCTCTTTGACACGCTGGTAGGCCAGGCAGAGCAGCTCGGTATAGGCTTCCGGGTTGACGGGTTGGTTTCCCCATTCAGGGTAGATATTAGGTTCGTTCCAAATCTGGTAGAAGCGAATGCGGCCCCGATAGCGTGTTACCACAGCACTTACGTAGTCTCCGTAATCTTCAAAGAGAACAGGTGGTCCAAAATCTCCCTGAATGTCTGCATCTGCTGTATGTTCATTGTGGTGGCTCCATTCTGGCGGGGCTTCCAGACGTACAATGAGGTGCAATCCGTAATTTTCTGTTAATTCGACGATGTTATCGTATTTTTCCCACGCCGAGCGGTAGGGTTCGTGTCGTCGGTCTTCAAAATCTCCTTTGCCGTGAATTTCAATATCATACCAGGGGAAAGATTGTCGTATCCAGTAAAACCCGGCATCTGCAATCATCTGTAGTGAGTAGGCGCGTTTTTCCGGCTCCACTTCTTGTTCAAGGAAAGTATTGATACCAAATGGTGGCAGATCGGTATACATAACCGCAACTTCGTCGGCAGTGCGGGGAAGAGGTCGAGTCCAACGAAAGCCCCATTGTGCGATGCCTCGAAGTTGAGGGACTAATCGTTCCTCACCTGTGATGTGAAATAACGCATCACGGAGATCAACGTTTAGCAAAAAAAAAGAAAGGCTTAACGTTATTGCGATAAAAATACCTAATAAACCAATACGGTAAAAATGATTATTCATGAGTAATTGTTCGAATTTTATGGGCTACAAGCCATATCAGATGCGATCAAAAAATTACAAAAGAAGATTTGAAGTATTTTTTACATTCGGGTTATAAATTTCCTCATAATCCTCACTGTTCTGCAATGACAAGGTGTTAACGACGCACAGGATACGTCAATTGTTCTGTAATTAACAGTTCTACAGACAAGGGGAGGTCCGTCCGAGTGACATATTCATGTACGTCCACCAGTGCCTTCTGATATAACTCAATTAAAGCCGTGTCATCCCCTTTAAATCCGCTGATGGTACGGCGAGCACAGGTACAACATCCTAAAGAAGCACGATAACTATCCAGGTCGCAGGTTAAACAGCTACCTAGCTTAATCATCATCAATCCAAAAGCTAGTACCTCTTCTTGGTTAGGAGAAAGATACGCGATTCCTCTGATCAATTCTTGCCATTGGGGGCCACGGAGATCACGTAGTTGTTGAATACAACGGGGTGGAAATAAAATTTCGCTATCGGGATACATGCGCACCACCTATATGATATTATGCTGGTTAATAATAACACATCCGACTCACTTTTTCAAGGGTTTTTCGAGAAGATTTGGTAACAAAATCACTCCAATTGTTAATTTTTAGGGGAAATATGGTATAATTTTCTTCTAAGTGTTGAACATTGGCGAAAATCATATCATAAGCCCGGTTTTTCACGGATGCTGCATCCGCGATATCTGCATCCACAAAAACCGGGTTTATTCTGTAAGAATTGAGGTTAAATTTTATGCATCTATCCGATATTTTGAATGCGATTAACGCTTGGGCACAGAGTATTATTCAATCTTTGGGCTACCCTGGTTTGGGATTAGTTATGTTTTTAGAAAACGTCTTTCCGCCTATTCCGTCGGAAATTGTATTGCCGTTGGCCGGGTGGCTCACCTTAGGGGAAAATGCTCCTTTTACACTCTTGGGCGTCACACTTGTTGGCGCGGTAGGGTCAGTCGCAGGTGCGTTTTTCTTCTATGGTTTGGGGATATGGTTTGATGAAAGTCGTGTGCGCTATCTGCTCCGCCGTTTTGGAAAGTGGTTTATGTTATCCGAGGGCGATTTTGATGTGGCTTTGGAGTGGTTTGGGCGTTATGATGAATATGTCATTTTCTTTGGGCGGATGGTGCCCATTGTGCGCAGTTTGATCTCAGTTCCCGCCGGCCTGGCGCGTATGAACATTACCCGCTTCAGTATTTATACTGCGGTGGGCACAGCCCTTTGGAGCTTTGTTTTGGCTTTCGCCGGGCGGCTTTTGGGCGAAAGTTGGCACTTGGTTTCTGACTTTATTGATACCTATGAGAATTTTGTCATCATTGCTGTGGTCATCGCCGGGGTGGGCTTCTTTGGCTTCCGCTTCTGGCAAATGCGAAAATCGGCTGGAAAACAGGAATCTGTAGCTAGTAATTAAAGTAAAATGTGACGCCTGAAACGTAAAACGTGAAATGTGATATACAATTTCTGCGTAACCTGTAATCATCTTCGTAATTCATGTGCAATCTGGGGTTGCTATTGTAATTCATGAAAGGAGTGTCTATGTCCTTTGTCATTCGTGTTGAACAAATTGCGGCTTATGTAGATCGGGAAGTCAAGATTCAAGGATGGGTTTATAATCGCACCCGTAAGGGTAAATTAGTGTTTTTGTTAGTGCGCGATGGGTCCGGGTTTGTGCAATGTGTAGCATTCAAACGTGATCTTGTCCCCGAAGTATTTGAGGAGATCGTTCGTATTCCTCAGGAATCTTCTGTTGTGATTACAGGTGTTGTGCGAGCGGATGAACGTGCGCCGGGTAATCCTGGCGGGTATGAGATCGGGATAACAGGGTTTGAGATTGTACAGGCGGTGGAGGGGGAATATCCCATTGCCCTGAAAGAGGATCATGGTGTTGATTTCTTATTGGATAACCGCCATCTCTGGATTCGCTCGCAATACCAATGGGCGATTTTGCGCATTCGCGCGACCATTATCAGTGCTATCCGTGAGTGGCTGGATACCAACGGCTTTATCAATATGGATACCCCTATTTTGACGCCCGCGGCTTGTGAGGGAACGACGACGCTCTTCGGCACCGAGTATTTTGACGAGGGCATGGCCTATCTGGCGCAGAGCGGGCAGCTTTACAATGAGGCTAATATCTTTGCCTTTGGTAGGGTTTACTGTTTTGGCCCGACCTTCCGTGCAGAAAAGTCCAAGACTCGTCGCCATCTTACTGAGTTTTGGATGGTAGAGCCGGAGGTTGCCTTTTGCGATCTTGATGGGGTGATGGAGATTGAAGAACAATTTGTATCCCACATTGTGCAGCGCACTCTTAAAGAACGCGCAGCGGAGTTAGCCGTGTTGGGCCGGGATACAACGATGTTGGAGAGGGTAATACCGCCGTTCCCGCGTATTTCTTACGATGAGGCCGTCACTCAACTTCATAAAATTCAAGCCAAGACCGAGGATGCCGAATTACGGGAGCAACTTACCATTGCCTGGGGAGACGATTTCGGCGCACCTCATGAAACCGAATTAACACAGTTATTTGATCGTCCAGTTTTTGTTTACGGATATCCCACTGCGGTGAAGGCCTTCTATATGGAACCGTGGCCTGATCGTCCGGAGGTGAGTAAGAGTGTCGATTTGCTGGCCCCGGAAGGTTACGGTGAGATCATCGGTGGCAGTGAGCGCATTTCCGACCCCGACCTGTTGCTCCAACGCATCCACGAGCATGACTTGCCGGAAGAAGCGTTCAAATGGTATATCGATCTGCGCCGGTATGGCAGTGTGCCCCACAGTGGCTTTGGTCTCGGTGTGGAGCGCACTGTGACCTGGATTTGTGGGATTAACCACATCCGTCAGACCATTGCCTATCCCCGCACTATCAAGCGTGTTTACCCGTAACGATTACCTTCCGGGAAGTTGGTAAAAACCTCTTTAACATAGCTTCCCGGAAGGCTTAGTAGCGTATCTTTACCCGCCGTTTCTCAGCACGATGGGCAAAAATATGAATTCCGCGCTTTCTACCAGGGCATGATCCGCTGGATATGTGATGGTTGTGGTGATAATGTTTTGTCCTGTATGACGTTTGATAAAATGAATCCCGGTATCTACCCATACTTGTTGGGCCAGCCCCCCTATACGGGCACGTAATTTTAGGTTATCCTCTTCCACTCCCTCTGCCCACCAGCTTTCGTCATAGCTGATTACGAGTTGAATTGGTGTAGCGAATTGAAAATCGGGGAGGTTGACGTTATCACGGTAGGCGGCAATACGGAACGCCTGCTCGGCCCACAGATACCATGGTGCAGTGTCTACATTCAACAGAGGTGAACACAGTATGGTGACATCAGTTTCATCTACCGGGATCGCACCTGTTGGAATCTGAATGAGAACAGGCAACTGGTGGGTTCCGGTACAGACGAAGCTGGTGGGGGGGCTGTCGGGGTTCAGTAGCGGACTGCTTGCTGCTACCGAGCGACCGAAAATGGCAACCCTGGAATTGTAGATTGGTACATACGCCAGGTCGCGCGCGGGGTCCATTGCAATGTCTGAGGGTGTTTGCCCCATCGGGAAAAACTCAATGGTCTGTGTGCCACTCAGTATGGCGGCGATGCCATCTTGATCCCGCCCCGCAGTGACGTAAATGTACCCGCTTTGAGGATTCAGAGCGATGGCGTTGGGTTCGTGGTTGTGCCCTAGCGAGAGAGTTGCCAGTGGCGTTGTGTTTTCTACCACTGTCACCCAGCCATAGCGATTCTCCAGGTCGCTGGTATCACTGGCCAGTATATACACCCAGCCGGTTTGCGGATTGTAGGCCATTTTTTTAGGGGATGTTATGGGCAGTGTGTCTGAAATGGTTCCCATGGCTGAGGGATTACCCTCATACAATATGCTTACCTGGTCATCATAAGCGTGGGCTACATAGAGTAAGCTGGTATCGGGGGCAAACAACAAATTGGTAGGGCTGTAGGGCACAGCATAGGTGGTGATGACGGTTTGGCCTTCGATCACAGAAATGGTCGCGTCATCTTGATTGGCTACATATACACGCTCCTTCGCAGTATCACCCATTGCAATGGTTCTGGGCGTGGTCCCTACGGTGACGGAGGTAAGAATGTGCCCTGCTTTTATAATGGTGACCTGATTTTCATACGGAAGCGTAGCATACATTATGCCTGTTGTCGACATCACGGCCATCTCCTCGACCACAGCTTGTAAGCCGGTAAGTGTGGTCAATACCGTAGTTTGACTAAGCACAATCATCGGGCTGGCAGTTCGTCTGGAAAGGTAAACGTAGCCACGCGGATCTACTACTATATCTTTGAGGAGATTTAGCGATAATGTTGTACTGACCTCGGTTCCCTGAAAAATGTAAACAGTGCTGGCATCAATGATGTAGGCGTAGCCTTGCCTGGTATTAACAGCAGCTTTGGAGGGGTGGTTGGTACTGCTGCTGATTTTCTGGACAGTGGTGACATAAGGCGGTCCTAACTGTTCCGCCCTCACACTGAGGGACAAAAGAAGAAGTCCTAGTAGAGCGAATCCACATGCGCTTAGCAGTACATTATATCGTTTGATCATAGTGATTCTCCTTAATTGATAAAGATGTATTTTTTTGTCGCTAGACATACCGGGTAGCGACAAATACCCAAAAATATTGTCGGCGCACACGAGCATTGTGATGTGGTCACAATTTCCAAATTGCGTTTTTATGATCATAGTGATGAGCGCCATAGATGTCAAATCCAACTTGACAACCTTCCAAACTCTCGTTATAATTAGTTTACAGTTGAATAAAACAAAACGTTGAGCGGGACGAGTACCTGTGTGGAAGGCGACAGAAAATGGAGGCCACCGGCTGAGAGACTCCTACGTTGGAAGCCAGCGAAAACCCCCCGCGAGTGGATTTTAGAACGTAGGGATAACCTTATAGGGTCACCCTGCAAGTAAAGAATCCCGGGTTAGCCCGTTATAGCGTAAGAGTGCCAGGCAAGGTCACTGATCTACCTTGTCTGGAACTTGGGTGGAACCACGTAGCGCCCCGCGTCCCAAGCGTTATCGCAGAGATACGGGGCGCTATTCTATGGATCAGGAGGTTCAAAATGCAGACGATGAGTCCAGACGTATATCATGAAAGTAAGTTGTACCGTATTCGCCACTCGGCGGCGCATATCATGGCGGCTGCCGTGTTGGAAATGTTTCCCGAGGCGAAGATCGCCATCGGGCCACCCATTGAGTATGGATTTTACTATGACTTCGATCTTCCGCGCGCGTTGACCGAGGATGACCTGGAGAAGATTGAAGAACGGATGCGCGCATTGATCCAGGAGCGGGTGGACTTTGTCTACCAGGAGATCGATCCGGAGGAGGGCCGTAAGCTGTTCGCCGATCAGCCTTATAAGTTAGAATTGATTCACGACATCCTGGAGCGCGGTACCGATGAGTACGGTGAAAAGACGGAATCACCCACGCTCTCTATCTATAAAAGTGGCATATTTACGGACCTGTGCCGCGGGCCACACGTGGAAAACTCGCGGGAGATTCATCCCAAGGCCGTGAAGTTGCTCAACGTCGCGGGTGCGTATTGGCGCGGTGATGCCGACCGTCCAATGCTCCAGCGCATCTATGGTACGGCGTGGGAATCTCCCAAAGACTTGAAAGCTTATCTTGATTGGATGGAGGAGGTGAAGAAGCGCGATCACCGGCAATTAATTCGCCAACTTGACCTGGTCTCCTTCCATGAAGAGGCGGGGGCAGGACTGGCCTACTGGCATCCCAAGGGGGCGATGATGCGCAAGATCATCGAGGACTTTTGGCGGGACCGGCACATTGAGGGTGGTTACGATTTCGCCTACACCCCCCACATCGGTAAAGCGTGGTTGTGGGAGACGTCTGGGCATCTCGACTTTTACCGCGAGAGTATGTACGCGCCGATGGACATTGATGGGCAGGAGTACTTTCTCAAGCCGATGAACTGTCCCTTCCACATTATGATCTACAAGAGCAGCCTGCGCTCTTATCGTGAATTGCCACTGCGGTGGGCGGAGCTGGGTACGGTCTACCGCTACGAAAAGAGTGGTGTGTTGCACGGTCTGATGCGTGTGCGGGGTTTCACGCAGGATGACGCGCACATCATCTGCACGCCAGATCAGATCGAGGCTGAGATCCTGCGGGTATTGCGTTTCTCGCTCTCACTTCTGCGAGCCTTCGGGTTTGAGGAGATCATCGCGTATTTATCCACGCGCCCGGAAAAGGCGGTGGGAGAGCCAGCGCGCTGGGAGCAAGCGCAGGAATCGCTCAGGCGGGCGATCAACGCTGAAGGGTTGGCGTATGACGTAGATGAGGGCGGGGGCGCGTTCTACGGGCCGAAGATTGATCTGCACATCAAAGATGCACTGGGCCGTACCTGGCAGTTGACGACGATTCAGTTCGACTTCAACCTGCCGGAACGCTTTGATATGACCTACGTGGGCGAGGATGGACAGGAACATCAGCCCTACATGGTGCATCGCGCATTGTTGGGATCTATCGAACGCTTCTTCGGTATCCTGGTAGAACACTATGCGGGTGCGTTCCCTGTGTGGCTCGCGCCGGAGCAGGCGCGCTTGATTCCGATTGCCGATCGCCATATCGAATTTGCCAAGCAGGTGGAGGAGCAATTACGCCAGGCACATATCCGGGTAAGTACGGATGTATCCGCTTCTCGGATGAATGCCAAGATCCGCGAGGCGCAGTTGCAGAAGATCCCTTATCTCTTGGTTGTGGGCGATCAAGAGGCTGAGGCCGGTACGGTGGCTGTGCGGCTGCGGGGCAAGAATCGCCAGTTGGGGATAATGTCTGTCGCGGACTTTGTTGCGCACGCGCAAAAGGCGATTGTGGAACGGGCGTTAGAGTAGGTAAATGATTGAGCGCGCGAGTAAGCGATACAGGGCTTACTCGCGCGTTCGCTTGATGTTTTTCTATTCCAATGGCCCGATTTATGTACTCCATACACTTCTATTTCTCCACCTCACACCGCGCGATGATGTCTCCACTCCAGCTATACCATTCTTCGAGATTGGCAGCAAATCTGGGATTGATTTGTGCCATATCGGTGGCCCAAAGTGTCAGTGAAACCTGCCTTGCGGCCATAAACAGACGGAGATAGGCCAATTGCTGTTGTGGTAGGGGGCGTAATTGGCTATAACCACGTAGTAATGCATCGCGGAGTGTGGGCCATTCAGATCGATCGAGATATTCACCTAGCACGACGGCGAAATCATAAACCCAATGCGCGAAGCCACAATCATCAAAGTCAATGGGATAGGCCTGCCGGTTGGAAAAGAGAATATTCCCTAAATGCAGGTCGGCGTGAATCAGGTTAAATTCATCTTGGTTCTTTCCAAGTTGCTCCATAACTTGACGGGTTTGCTCCGCCACACGCCAAAAAAGATCTCGATATGCCGTTGGTATTAAATCCCAAACGCTATCTGGGGACAAATTGAAACCCGCGTTGTCTCCGAACAATCCCTGCCAATCCCAGTGCCGCCGTGCAAATGCAGCGGGAGGCTGCCAATGTGCGGCGTGTTCATGCAATTGGGCCATCAAACGTCCCAATGCCTCAAAGTGATGTGGGCGGGGGGTACCGATAAAACGTCCCTTTATCCACCGCAGCAGTGAGCAGACGCGCGGAGTGGGCACGCCAGGAGCCTGCGCTATAGTCAACAACGTGCCGGTTTGTGTACGCATTGGCTCGGGTACGATAACGCCAGCATCTCGCAATGCAGCCAACCACATGAGTTCTGAGAGAATCGAATCCTGGTTCTGATACCCAGGGCGATGGATACGCAATAGAAAGTGGGACGGCACATAAGCAGCGTCCGTATCCAAGTCACGGGTATCGGAAGCGATAATGCGAAAAGTAGTATTCTCGCCATGAAAGATCAAGCGATATTGCGTGACGTTCAGGTTATAGTCATCCAGCGCAACTCGCGCCAGGCAGCGTAGCCGGCGTACCTGTCCTTGATAGGTCAATGTGTCAAATGATTTCATTCAATTCGATCCATTGAACCGGCCTCTGTGCCACCGAAATGCGCCAACAACCGCGCTGCAGCTTCTGTGCCCGCTTGCATGGACTGATGGATATCATACTCTTGGAACCACGAAACGATAAACGCAGCCTGAAAGGCATCTCCACAGCCGGTTGTATCCACCACCTCGGCTACGGAAAGCGCGGACTGTTTATAAATCTGACCCCGATATGCTGCCACGCTACCTTCCGCACCTAGTGTGATGAGGATAATGGCCTTGTGTTGCGCTGAGAGTACACGCGCGCGTTCTACATCTTCGCGCAGGCCGTTCAGCACTGCGATGCTAAGCCGGTTAATGACAGACGCCATATAATCAAAGTCACGGATATCGAGGAAGTCGGCCACGATCTTGCACTGTGGAGCCACTTCCTGTAGTGCAGTCTTGAAGTTTGGGTCGAACGCGCCGATGGCCACAATGTCGTGAGTATTCACGAAGTCCCAGTCTGTATCCGACAGGCGGAACGTATCGAATACCCCCCCTTGCCACAACCCAGGCTGCTCCTGGCGGCTGCCTCTGGTCAGATAGAGGCGGTGCGTCGCCGTCGCCCCCGCGCACCGGTACACGTGACTGGCGTCTATATCCGTGTCTTCGAGATAGTGGAGAAGTGTCTCCCCATACGCATCCATTCCAACTGCACCAAGTACAGATACGGAATCCGCGCCACTGCGCTTGCACTGCACCGCGACGTTCAGGGCGTTCCCCCCAACACATTCCAAATCCTGGTCGGGGTAGAGGTCCATTGATAAACAGGTTAGGGCAATAATGTTCATTGTATGTTTCTTTCTTTTTCGCCGGATTGTCCGTAGAGTTCATGACACTCCCCCGGCGGTCCCTCCAATACCCGTTGGCGCAGACGCTCGCAGGGCCAATCGCCCTCCAGGTCTTGGCCCCAGCGGTAGGGTGCGATGCCCTCAAGCCACCACGTGACGCCCGCGTCGCGATAGGGGGCGAGGATCGCGGCGGCTTGCGCCGGATCATCCCCCGGCGTAACACCTGTGCAGACGATGTCGAAGGGCGCGTCACGGGTACGTTTAGCCTGAACGTAGGCCAATGCATCTTTCAATTGCTCGTGTTCCTGTTCCCACGTCTCAAATAGGGGATATACGCCATCCCAACGCGCGGCACGGCGGAAGGGGGCCTTGTGCGGCCAGAAGCCACCCACCCAAATAGGGATACGAGGGGATTGCACTGGGGTGGGCAAAAACTGGGCCTGGTGAATGTGGTAGTACTTCCCCTCATAACTAAAGGATTCTCCACTCCACAACCCGGTCAGGACGTCCAACGCCTCATCCAACATCGCGCCCCGTGCTTTGAGGTTGGTTTCTTCTCCCAAGTTACCCCATTCCGCGTCGCCCAGGCCGATCCCTACACTGAGTGTCAGCCGCCCGTTGGAGAGCCGGTCCAGGGAGACCGTTTCCCGCGCCAATTTCCAGGGACGGCGGCGCGGCAGCGGCGTCACCGTGGTACCGATGCGGATGTGCTCGGTTACCATTGCTACAGCGGCTAATCCTACCCACGGATCCACCATTGGCTGGTGCATACCAGCAACGTGATCCCAGATAAAAAAACCATCCCATCCGGCTTGTTCCGCATCGCAGGCCAGGTTCGCCAACGCGCGGGCATCGCCAAAACACCCAAAGTTAGGGAGATAAACGCCGTATTTCATAACTTGCTCCTGATGAAGAATTTTAAATTTGCAAATTAAAATTTTAAAATCTTTGCGTGAGATTTTTGGCTATTTTGCTTATCTCACCGTCATAATTTTGTCCCAACTGCTCTGTTCTGGCCCAAGATGCCATACATTTCCATCCAGGGCACGCAGGTAAGTAGAATTGTACTTAAATAAGGTGGTTTGTTGAATCGTTGTGTTGTACCCAGTTTCTTGATCAACAGCCCACCCTAGTCGTAGTCGTATGTCAGGCTGTTGCCGCCATACCAGGCCAAATCCACGCTCCGGCTGGTAGAGGCCGTTAGGAGGAACAAGGGAAGGATCGTTCTCCGGCACACCCTCATACCATGTATCTTTAATAACATACCAGCCGTTAACGTCATCATACAAAATGAAAATCCATCCTCCTTCGTCGACCCAGGACGTCCAATGTTCTTCAACCCAGATCATTGTACCATGCTCGAAGTGTTGCTCAGCGGCTGCGCTGAAAATGGAGGTCGTGGGGCATACTTCTGGGGCAGGGTCAAAAAACCACGATTCCGAGCAATGCACTTCGATATATACACTTTCCCCCACGCTTTCACCCTCGGCATTAGCGACGTAAAGAACAAACGTACTCCAATTTACCGCGTCCGAAGGAATTGTACAGGTATAGCTACCTATGGGTTCTACATCCCACCCCGATTGTGGAAGCTGACCACTGGGCAGCAGCGTATAAAGTACAGCTTCCGTAGCTCCTTCACTGTTCCATTCCAATATTAGAGTGTCCCCCGGGTCAGCTTCCGTTACATTAGCGCGAAAATAATGGATGACGGGCAAGCCAGCTTCATCTCCGCCGGTGTTGTCGGGTGCTGTGGAAGGGGGTAAAGTAAATAATGGAGGAATTGGTGTGGGCGCCGGTGTCGCGGTTGATGTAAATGTTACCAAAGGGGTAACCGTTTTTCGCGGTGTGGATGTGGATGTACTCTGTACAGGCAATGTTGGGGACGTAAGTACGGTTGGAGATGCGTTTATGGTTGCCGTTATCAAAGAAGGTGTGGAAGTCTCGCTTGGTAAAATTGGGGCCGGCTCACACGCAATGCATAGAATACTTAAACATAGCAACCAAAGTTTTAATCGCATAGATAGTCGTCCTCCTAATTGTTACTTTAGCCATTACTGGTATATTTTAGGCAAGGTTCAGAAACCTTGCTTATCAGATTGACATTTCTAGGCTAAACAAGGGGAAAGTGTCAATCTAACTTAAACCATGCC
>JAFGFI010000293.1 GCA_016931185.1 Anaerolineae bacterium | reverse complement strand
GGCATGGTTTAAGTTAGATTGACACTTTCCCCTTGTTTAGCCTAGAAATGTCAATCTGATAAGCAAGGTTTCTGAACCTTGCCTAAATAGGGACAAAGAACGCGCTATGGAAAGCGCGACTACATCCCAGCACTTGTGCACATGAACAAAAATCACAGAGTCTCAGACTCGCCCCCTATCCTTACCGGCACGCCTCAACCTGTACTGCGTCAATATACAATGCTGCCGTGTCATTATCCCCATCATTAAACACACCCAGGTAAAGGCTGACCGTCTGCTCCGGCCACAAGCTCAAATCCAATGTGCGGGTCACCCATAACGGCGCATCCGCCGGAGAGAGAGAAAGTGGCAAGGTATGCCGCTCCCCTTCCAACTCAACCAATGTTGCATAATACACATCGCCCATGTCATCCTCGGCGTCCGGGTAAAGGTGCAGAGATACGGCGACCGTCTGGATATCCGCCGGCAAGGATAGTGAGCGAGCAATAGAAGAGTATGTATACTGCCCTGGCGCACCGGGTGGAATCCCTACCCGTGCTGCCCATGTCCCCTCATAAACAACGTCTGTCACTCGCTCCGCCAGATTATTGAACGTCCATCCCTCTTCCGCACTCTCAAAGCCGGAATCCAGGAGCAATATACACTCCGGGAAAGGTTCAGTCGTGGTCACATTGCGCAAGATCACGGGCAAATAAACCCTACTCATAGATGAAGGAATCACCTCAAACATCGCCCATTCGCTCCACGGGCCGATATTACCCGCCACATCTAGTGCGCGCACATGCCAGATATACGTATCAGAGGATAGGTTTGGCAGTAACAAGAAAGTCCCGGATAGGTCAGAAAACCTGTCCAACGTCTGATGCAAGGTCCCGGCTATCTCAACCTGATACACCAGTGGGGTACCGGTATCCGGCGGAGCCTCCCATTGTAGTGTGGGCAACATCAAGGTCACACTGCCGGTGGGCGTGATGATCGTTGTCGTCAATGGCGGCGTAGCATCCAGCGTAAACACAACACCGGCAGGCTGTGAGGTTAAGTGAGAGGTCGCGGCCCATGCAGTCAGAGTGTATTCCCCGTCCGCCAATACCGGCAGTGGATACGTCCACGAGAATGTGCCCGTCGCCGTCAACCATGCCCCTACCCCCCACGCCGCGCCATCCCAGAACGCGCCGTTCTCGGCTTGTACCTGCACCTCTACACGCGCCAAATCCACACCCGCCGCCGTCCCCGCAAAAGCAGGCGTCCTGCTATAGATACTCCCGGCCTGGGGCGAAAGGATACGTACCGTGACCAGGGTACACGCATCCAGGAAATCCAGTGCGCGCGCCATCACCTCGGGACGTGCTTCGGGACGCACGACCTCAAAAGGAAACCCCAAGACCAGCAGACGTTTGCAGCCATCGGCATACTGAACCGCCGCCGTGCCCCCTGTGCCTCCTACATAAGTCAATGCAGCGGCACCCTCCAATGGCGCAATCACGTCAGGATAATCCGCATCATATTCCTCCGGCGCATCAAAAGAAAAATCGGCCAACCCCTCAAACACCCCACCGGCTACTGCCGCCACGGTATAGGTATCTGCATCGTCTGCCACATAATCCGTATGTAATTGCTGATTTAAGAACGCGGGCGCGCTTCCCACCGATTCCAGTTCCCAGGCTAACTCTGAGCCGCTGATGAACAATGCCCCATCCTGCGCCAACAGGGCCTCCAATGCTGCTCGCTCAGCAGCATTTAACGTGCCATCGTCGTCCGTAGATTCCTCACCCAGCACCCAATCCACGAGCGTGTAATTCTCCGGCATTACCCGGCCCGCGATCACGGCCTTATTGCTGGCACTATCCCAAACGTAAGACAGGGGCACTGCCTGCCCGTGATGCGCCACATAGTCGCGGTCATTCATCTGATCGACCCACATGCGCAAATTTTCGCCCATTGTCGGATCGACCTCGGTCACCAGACCCACATTCTCGAGCTTATCAAAGCCATTGACGATCAACAATTGCGCCACATCCCCCACCCGTGCCCCCAACACCTCGGTGGGAAAGGATTCCCCGCCATCGTTGACGGCCGTTACCCGCACGTAAACCGTCTCCCCCGCAGCGAGGCCGGTGAGCGCGTACTGCGTATCCGCCACCGGCACCGGCGCACCCCACGCAAATCCATCGGGGCTGGTGTAGAGGCGATAGCCCGTCGCGGCCTCCCCCCCCAGACCACCGGCATCCACCGGCGATGGCTCCCACATCACCTGCACAACGCCGCCGCCCATATTCTGCACCCGCAGGTGCGTGGGAGGTTCCGGCAATGTCACCAGGTCTACGCCATCCTGTGCTTCAAAGTAAGCCACAATGCCCTGGTAGATGGCACGCGCCGCTAACCGGTTAAAACGAGGAGCTTTGAGCGCGTCCGCGTCGTCCTGATGATCGTGAAAGGCCATTTCCAGTAACACACCCGGCATCCGCGCCGCTGCGTTATCGTCCCACAACATGCGCACCTCGCCCAAATTCGCTTGCTTCTTGCCGCGATCTATCCATTCAGAATCCCATCCCACGCGAATATCGTGGATAAGCTCATTATGGACAACCTGCTGTAATTCCAGACTTCCCGCGGTGCGCGGGTATGTCGATCCATTATGAACGTAGGACTCGGTGCCCTGTGCCGTGCCGTTGTAACCGTTGGTATGCCACGAGATATACACGGCATCTGCGCCGGTGTTCGCAATTTGATTCCAGCGCGCAAACATCGGGCGTCCGACAATGTCGTTAAAATATGAAAACTCGTCCGGATCTAATCCCATCCAGTTTGCATAGTAGCGCGTCGCTACCTCCCACCAGGGTTTATCCGGCGCAAAGGATGCAACCGTCTCGATGCCGGCCAGATCATCAAACAGTCCCCCCCCTAAGCGCAGCGCGTCGGCCACAACCACACCTTCTTCCGTCGAACTATTGTCCAGCGTCACCGTTACCGGTCCGGCATAGCAGGGAAACGTACCCAAGTACCGCCACGTGGCCCTGGAGAACTTCTGATCCAGCCACACATCAGCAAGGCCGCCCGCGTGCTGCACCCGGTAGTGCGCGTCCGTTACCCCATTTGCAACGGGCTGCACCCAGGCATAGAGTGCATACTCGGACAGTTGCGGCACATCCAGTACCCAAGTGGCCGCCGCCGTGGCGCCCCCTACCACTGCCCCCACTTGCCGGTATGTGCCGGTTTGATACCCCACGCCTCCTGTCCCCCAGTCCCCGGTCTCCATATACCCAGGCGCGCCATCGTCGTTATCCACGATCACCCGCTGATCGTTCCAGTCCCGTTCCCGCAGGGGGATCACAGTCGCCCCCGCGTTTTCCAAATAGGGGATAAGATATTGATCTACAGCCTCCGCGTTGTTGTGATCCTCAATAAAGCTCTGATACACGACCCGCTGCGTTGCCCAGCGCGCCAGATATGAATCCGAGTAATCCTTCCCCCACTGCCATCCATGCCCCGCGCTGATGTAGACGGTTTTGCCGGAAAGAGAGGCAGGAAAGGATGATAAGGTGACGGGGTAATGGGGTGACGGGGTGACGGATGCATAGGAGGGTAATTCGTCATTCGTGATTCGTGACTCGTCATCCATAACCCATTCATCCGGCATAAAATCGGAAAGCGGATAGCACTTTCCATCCTCGCCTTCTGCCAACACGTGGAGGACGCGCCAGTCCAAGGAAGTGAGGGAGACGCGGACGGCTTCTTCCACCCATTCCACACCGGTGCCGTCGCCCGCGCGCAGTTCCTCCGGCGCAACTTCGACGCAGACGGTCAGCACGTCATCCTCAGATACTACAGAGTGTACAGGCCACATCACCTGCGAGGAAGTAATCAGCAGATCGGTAGCCTGGCGCGCCAGGTCAGGCGGGGGAGGAAGCAATACGACGTCCGTCGCGGCAACATTTAACACACTTACGCTCAAAAAAAGAATCAAATTTAGAACTATAAGTCCACCTCGTCGTTGTAGCATCCTCTCCTCCATAAAAATCCCACTCCCAAGACGGCAAGGTTTAGAAATCTTGCTTTTTACCTTTACACTTTTACGCTTGACAGGGCATAAAGGTAACGCGAACCATTCTCCAAAGACCACAAGAAAACAAAGTTTTTACGACGGCAACCTTCTCCGAATGAGATAAACCACACCCATTGCATTATAGCTCAGTTTTTTTTCTTGAGCTATAATATAGTGGGGCATAAAGAACGCGCTATGGAAAGCGCGGCTACGTCCCCACACTTGCGCGCGCTAATAATTCATCCGTGTCCCATTTGTGCTCAACAGAACCTTCCATTATCCATCAGCAAATGTTATAATCAGGATAAGTTCAAAAATTCTAAAAAGTTAAACCAAATGTATGCTTAGATTGTGTCGAGAATCAGAAGGTAAATGGATATTTCGCATCCAATCTACAAAACCATGTTGAAGCGCGGGGAATTGCCCCAACGCGCAGCGGAAGCAGAGGCTGCCCTGCACAATTGTCACCTGTGTGGTAACCATTGCGGCATTGACCGCGCGGAACGCCCCGGTCCCTGTCGCATTGGTGATGTGGTTTATGTCGCCAGTTATGGACCGCACCACGGGGAAGAGGATGTATTGCGTGGCTGGCGCGGTTCCGGCACGATCTTTTTCTCCGGCTGCAATCTGCACTGCGTGTATTGCCAAAACTACGACATCAGCCAACAGGTGGCCGGGCAGCCGGTAACTGCCGAAAAGCTGGCAGCGATGATGCTGGACTTACAGGCCATGGGGTGTCACAACATCAACCTCGTCTCCCCCACCCACGTCGCGCCGCACATCGTGCTGGGGCTGATAGTCGCCATCGAGTCCGGGCTGGAACTGCCCATCGTTTACAATACGGGCGGGTACGACGCCCCGCAGGCTCTCGCACTGATGGAGAGGTTGGTAGATATCTATATGCCCGATATAAAGTATGCCGACGCCGGTGTAGGTGAACGCCTCTCGCGGGTGCGCGACTACCCGGCGGTCAACCAGGCCGCCGTCCGCGAGATGCACCGCCAGGTAGGCGATTTGCAAGTGGATGTGCAGGGATTGGCCCGACGCGGCTTGCTCATCCGTCACCTGGTGCTGCCCGGTGAATTGGCGGGCACAGCGGAAGTCGCGCGATTTTTAGCCGGGGAAATCTCAACCGGCACCTACATCAACGTGATGGCGCAATATCACCCGGCGTACAAGGCACGCGCATGCACCGATGTCGATACGCCGCTTGATCGCCGCATCACGCCCCAGGAGTACCACAACGCCGTGCAACAGGTACGCGACGCCGGACTGCACCGGTTAGAGCGTCAGTGTAACAATCGCCTGGGGCAGTGACCGCAGGCGAAAGATGTGCCAGGACTAACATACAACCCCACAGGTGTCAATGCGGCTTAACAGCCGTCGCCGAGAGCGGCCCACCCCACACCTATGATCTACCAGGCGAATACCGGATTATGGTCAAGGTGATTGATATATTGGGGAATGATACGACGAAGACGCTAAGGGTGCGCGTGGGGTATAGCAGGATTAGGAGAATGAGAGGATAACTATTAACAGGATTAGGAGAATGTTAAGATAAACATCAATCCTCTCATCCTCCTAATCCTGCTATAAAGGAGCAACCCGTGATCTATGAAGAGCTGACCCACACGATTATTGGCGCATACTACGAGGTTTATAATCGTACCTCGCGTACATATCCGGAGTACATCTATGAGCGGGCGTTGATGGAGGAACTCCGCCTGAGAGGACTCAGCAGCACGCAACAAGATTCGTATGACATCTTTTATAAAGAACGCAAGGTGGGCGAACAGCGGCTAGACTTATTCGTTATACAGCAGGTGGTAGTGGAAAATAAAGTAACGGACCGGCTCACCCGCTTGCACAAAGCGCAGTGCATCTCCTATCTGAAAACAGTTGACAAGCCGGTGGGGGTACTATTCAATTTCGGCAGCGAGACCCCCGACTTTCACCGCCTGTACTTCAACCCGGACAAAAAGCCGGAGCATGTGACCCAAGTGAAAGATAAACCTAGCCCGGATTGGTTGTACCCGGAATTGGCTTACACTATCATTGGAGGGCTGTATGAAGTTCACAGCACTTGGGGGGCGGGCTTTGTCCATCGTATCTATGCCAACGCCTGTTATTATGAGTTACTGTTGCGCGGATTGACGGTGCAACCCAATAAACGAATGGAGGTCACTTATAAAAACGTTGTGATTGGTAAGATAGCCTTTGGACATCTCATTGTGGAGGATAAATTGATGGTTTTCCCGGTGGCTATTCGCGACGTGGCGGACATTCGCCTGGAAAACCTCAAAGCGTGGATGCGACAGTGTCGTATTTCCTTAGGCATCCTGGCGAATTTTGATGATGTAAGTTTGAAACCGGTGTTAGTGAAAGTATGATAAGAGAGCAGGATTAAGAGAATGATAGGATAAAATTGTCCTATTCTTCTCTTATCCTATCATTCTCCTAATCCTGCTATAAAGGATCGTGCATCAGCAAGAGTATGAGACCCTACACCCGCAGGACTTTGCGGATTTGATCGCGTTGGAGCCGATCCAAATTGGATAACAGGAACGGCTACAGGGATCCGCCACAGATCAAGGATACGCGCGGATGAGGCTTCTCATCCGCGCGTATCCTTTTTCTTTGTAACTTTCTTCTTTATCTATCGCGTAGCGACCAACACCGCGCGCGGGTTAATCTAAACTCATAGGAACTAACAGGGACTCCGGTGCAATGACCGGGAGGGCATCAACAGCCTGGTAGGCCAACAATTCCATAGTCAGTGTTTGCTCAAAGGCGTAAGGGTTAATTGGCGCAGTAAGATCCAGGGTGAGAGGGGTAACAGAAACAAGGCGGTCTACAAGCAAAGTATAAAGGTCAGAACGGGGTTCAACCTGGGTTGGGTCACCAATCAACTCATAGCGAGGGCGGGAAGGTCCAGCGGAACGGTCAGGAGGCAGCGGCTCAAAGTAACGGTATCGAGAGAGGTATGTATAACGCCAGGCCGTGTACCGCGTGGCTCCTTCTGGTAAATTAATGTTGAGTACGTCCACGCCATAGGGCAACCCATTGCAAAGTACATGGCGGGCGAATCGCTCCGTGTACGACTGCGCGGCAGCGTAGTTTAGCGCATTGTCGGCATTATGTGTCCCTTTAGAATCCATCTCCAATGAAATCGCGAGCGCGGGGATACCGAAGGCAGCCGCTTCTAATGCTGCACCAACAGTACCGGAAACAGTGACCTCAATACCCAGATTCGCACCAAAGTTGACGCCGGAAACGACAAGGTCGGGGCGACGTGGAACAAATTCCAGCATAGCGTGTTCCACCGCCAGCGCGGGGCTGGCATCTACCGCGTAGGCCGTGACCTGCCAACCATGCAGCACGCGGCTGGCATCTTGCACGCGCCCAGTCACTTCCTTCGGCGTCCCACGTCCCGCGCCGGACCACTGCCGATCAGGCGCAACAATCAAAATCTCGCCTACAGGAAGGAGAACTTCAGCGATTGCCCATAGCCCTGAAGATATGATACCATCATCATTAGTGAGTAAAATAAGTGGACGTTTCATATTCATAACTCCTTTCACACCTATCATAAGTATGCCATGGCATTGTTAAGAGCTATTTAAACGGGAATTAAAAGCAGGTCAAGGTTATGTTAATAGCAGGTAAAGTCAGGGGGCCATTCTCGGAAAGTTATCATTTTTTAACTAATTTTTTACTAATTACCCATCCTAAGTTTGTAAAGTGTGATATAATTAAAGTCGAAAATGAAACTAGCACGCAAAGGCGCAAAGAACGCTAAGTTTTTTTATCTTTGCGGGCTTGGCGGCTTGGCGTGAGGTCTTATTTTCAGAGGCATTACTCATTAACGCGGTGTGTTCACCAGCAGTAGGATGAAAATTTAAGACGAAACCAAGTTTTCAAGGGTTTTCACAATTTGTCAATTTGCGATTTTCAGAGGGATGATCATGATGATAACACAATACAAACAACGTTGGAAGTCTGATACGTTTGAAGTGCAACAATACACGGGGACGCATTGTTATTGGGTGATGCTGGTGACACATCGTGAGGAGAAAATTCCCCTCAGCCGGCAGAAGCTGCAGGAACTGCGGGATTTGCTGGATGAGGTGTTATGTGAAGAATCCGCATCTGAGGAATGTGCTGTTACAGCGGCATAAAGCCTGTAGGACAGATTTTCGGTGACTTGATAGTTACGTTCTTCCATCAGGTTTCCCGTTGACGGGGACGAACCTGCACCATCAACACACCGGCCGCTGCAACAACCATTCCTAGTGTCTGTTGCCACGTCATGCGCTCTCCCAATACCCCCCAGGCCAACAGGGCGATCTGAAACAGCATCGTGTTATTGATCAGACTGGACTCCATCACAGAAAGCACACGCAACGAGTGATTCCACAACGTATAGGCGAGCGCGCTGTTGACGATAGCCAACCAAAGAATGATTCCCCAATGACGCAGCGTCAAAGGCGAAAGCCCCTGTAAGGATGACCAGAAAACCTTACCCCTCCGCCCGCGCACCGCGAAAAACAACAGACATCCAAAAGCGAGCGTGTAACGCAGTCCGGCAAAAGTTAAGGCGGGGATATCTTTAAGCCCTATCTTGATCAAAACCCAAGATGTGGACCAAAGAAAAGTCACGAAGAGCGCGTATAATACCGCGCGTGTGTGAGATGAAAAACGATTGTGCATGACGATACTTGCATCATAACAACATCGGAAAATTTGTCAACACATTTGCGAGAAAATCAGGGCGTGGTAAGATAGGAAAAATCAAAAAACATCTCCGAGTCTTCGCGCCTACGGGCCTTGCAGACTGCCGGGCTACGGCAGAAGACCGTTAGGGTGTAGTTGGAAACGGCGACGCCTCCCGTGTTTGGAAAGGAGATATACCAACGTGCAAAAACGCTATTATTTTTCCACGCGCGATCTGTTAATGATGGCCGCGCTTGCCGCCCTCGGCGGCGTAACCAGTACCTATATCAATGCCCTGGGCGATGCCGTGCAATCTATGCTCGGTTTTGCGGGCACCACCCAATGGGCCGCTGGCCTACACGTGCTTTGGCTGACGCTGGCCATGGGACTGACGGGCAAGGCAGGTGCGGGCACGATCACGGGACTGCTCAAGGGGGCGGTCGAGTTGATGAGTGGGAATACGCACGGCCTGTTGGTAGTGTTGGTGGACGTCGTCGCCGGTATCCTGGTAGATGTAGGCTTTCTTCCCTTCCGCAATAGAGATCGATTTCCGGCTTACGCGCTGGCGGGTGGGCTAGCCTCCGCGTCTAACGTCTTCGTCTTCCAACTCTTTGCCGCACTCCCTGCCGACATCCTGGCCTACGGCGCGCTGCTCCTGGTGGGTGGGATGGCGTTCCTCTCCGGCGTACTCTTCGCCGGACTGCTGAGCTACACACTGCTGGGCGCATTGCGCCGGGCCGGCGTGGTCAAGGATCAAGCCACTCCCCCCCTAGATCGCCGTATCGTGCTGGCGGCGATAGCAAGCGCGGTGGTACTCACAGGAGCTTTCGCTCTCTATTTGCGCGGCGCGCTGCGAGGGCCGGTCGTCGTCCAAATCGGCGGGGCAGTCACCGCGCCCTACGCCTATCCTCAAGAACATAGCGACCTTGCCAGCATCACGGCAGAAAGCACGCTGCGCGATGTAAGCACGCGCTACACGGGCATCCCCGTGCGCGATCTCGTAGAACAGGCACAACCCGCTTCCGAAGCCAGCCTATTGCTCGTCCAGGCGGTGGATGGTTACGCTTTCTTCATCAGTATGGACGAAGTACGCGACAATGGAGCGCTGCTTTTAGCGTCACAGGGCCAAGGACAGGAACGCACCTACGATGTCGTGGGGGCAGAGAACAGCAAAGCCTGGGTGCGCGGCGTCAGCGCACTCACCGTCACCGGCGCGGCACAGCTTGAGGTGAATGGCACATTACAGTCCCCTACCCCCTTCGACCCGGATGTATGGCAATTTGAGATGGACAGCATCCCTCTCGATCTTGGAGACGGCGCGCGTAAAGTCCAGGGCGCGCCGCTGGGCTTGGTGTTACAGGCGATGCAGCCCCAACCGGAAGCGAAAACGGTACAGTTGCACACCAGCACGGGTACAGCGGCGACGCTTTCCCTCCAGGAAGTCCTGGACAATGACGACATCCGTATCTTCACCCTCATTGATCCGTCCAACGTGACGTTCGCAGTAGCCAATATGGATGGCACCGTCATCGCTGCCGACGTGATACGCATAACAGTAGAGTGAGTACAGCGCTGATTTCGGTCCAGAACCTCACCTTTCGCTTCCAGGGCAGCCCGCGTGACGCGCTGCATGATGTCTGTCTCGATATCCACGCGGGAGATTTTGTGGTTATCACCGGGCCTTCAGGTTGTGGAAAGTCTACACTGGCCCTGGCGATGGGGGGCTATCTTTTCACCCAGTACGCCGGCAGCACTAGTGGCGCGGTCCGCGTGGCAGGGATGGACGCGCGCCAGACGCCCATCTACGATATTGCGGACGTCGTC
>JAFGFI010000024.1 GCA_016931185.1 Anaerolineae bacterium | reverse complement strand
TGACCGCCCGCACGTTGCCGGACGGTGTGACTTGGAGCTATGCTTGGGATGGCAATGGCAACCTGACGATGTTGGCTGAGCCGGACGGTAGCACGCAGCACGTCTTCATCTATACCCTCGATGACCGGCTAGGTCTGTATCGCAGTCCCCTGGGGGCCGAGGAGCGCTTCACCTATGATCTGGATGGACGACTGGTGCGGCGAGAACTTCCCTCGATGGATGCCATTGAGTGGCACTATAATGACCAGGGGCAGCTCACCACGCTTTGTACACCGGAGGGGCAGCACACTTTCGGCTATGACGGGACTGGTCTGCTCATACATACCCTCTCACGGGATGACCAACAAGTGAACTACGCCTACGACGGCAGCTTGCTGACTGGGACGGGTTGGAGCGGTCTGGTGACTGATACCGTCGGTTACGTCTACAATGACGATCTGCGCGTCTCACAGATGGACTACGCGGGAACCCGTCTGCCGATGAGCTATGATGGCGACGGCTTCCTCACCGGCGTAGGCTCCATTACGCTGCGCGGTGACACCGGCAACGGTCTGCTTCAGAGTGTCGTCGATGGGACTTTCGGCGTCATGTATGGCTACAACACCTATGGGGAGTTAAGTGCGGTCACGGCGACGCATGGAAGTACACTCTATCAGGTTGCTTACGCCCGCGATGCTTTAGGTCGCATTACTCAAAAGGTTGAGACTCTTGGCGGGAATGTTCACACCTGGACCTACAGTTACGATGTGACCGGGAAATTGACCACGGTGTGGCAGGATGGCACAGTCGTCGAATCCTACACCTACGATGCGGTGGGAAATCGCACGGCGATGAGCAATACCCTGACCGGCGTGACAGTGCAAAGCGGTGACTACAGCTACGATGCCGATCACAAGCTGTTGGCAGCCGGAGATATTAGGTACAGCTACGATGCCAACGGGCGACTGCATACGGTGAGTGACAGCGACGCCGCTACCTATATCTACAACACCGACGGTACCCTGGCCAGCGTACAGACGGGCGGGCAGACTATCAGCTACCAGTATGACGCGCGCGGACGGCGGGTGGCCCGCAGTGTGGATGGCAACCGCACGCACGCCTGGTTGTATGGTGAAGGCGCAATGCCACTGGCCGAGTATGACGGCAGCGGCAATCTGCGCAGTGTCTTTGTTTATGCCGGTGCCTCGACACCGGTCAAGATGGTGCGTGATGGGACGATCTATCACATCATCAGTGATCATCTAGGCAGTGTGCGCTTGGTGGTAGATGAGAACGGTGTGGTGGTCAAGCAGGTGGATTACGATAGCTTCGGCAACGTGATTAGTGACACGGACCCGAACTTTGCTCTGCCTTTTGGCTTCGCCGGTGGGATGGGCGACCCTGCCCACGAATTAGTGCGCTTCGGTGCGCGTGATTACCAACCCTCGACGGGGCGATGGACGGCCAAGGATCCGATCTTGTTTGACGGTGGACATCACCTGTATGGCTATGTGGGCAAAGATCCCGTCAACCACACCGATAGAACAGGTTTGCAGGGTGCCATTGAATTTGTGATCATCCTTGCCCTGATCTTCACTGCCGGGATTCTCGCGGCCGTTTTGTTTGGAAATAGGATATGTGCTTTCTTCCAATCAGTACAGCGATTGCAACCTACACCCCAACCTGTTGCGCTTGATATGCAGCCCAGCTACTTTGACTCACCCCCGGGTGTGGCTACAGAGCCTACAAGGGTCGGCCAACAGGTTCCAACAGATGGTTCTGTGTCATTCACGATGTCTGGACAGGATATTGCGGTTCCTTCTCAAGCATTATCAAATCTTTGCCAGGTATCCGACGCGGTGGGAGGTAGTGGCTGATGTCACAGAAATTTTTCGTGGCGCGGCTACTTCATTCTCCATCGCATTTGGGCCTTCCGGGAAGTTGTGGGTACCTTACACAGGCTATGTATTTCGTTTGTTAGCGAATCAGTAACCATTTTGCTGTTTTTAGGGTATATAATAAAGATGTAATGGCATGTTTTTGTAGAAGCTATGTGTATCAGGGAATAACCACAGGGAGCAATCAATGCGAGATGTAGAAGAAAAGGCATCTTTTCCGGCCTTTGATAGGGAAGCGCAATTGTTTGAAATGAGTACTGCCCAATTGCGCGTGGCTTTAGACCATGTTGTGTTGGATGGATTGCGTCCTGTTGCAGTAGGGCTTGGGATACTATACCTTGTGATGGCCTATACGCACACCTACCTTGACCCGGCGGTAGCACGGATATTGGTCCCGGTAGCATTGTTGACGGCGTTGATATTGGGGGGGTTACGTTTTTTCTTGGTACGATGGGATATTCCTCCTCGTTACGCGCATCTGGTAGGGATGGCTATCGCCGGATTGTCATTGTTGAATGGTTTGTTGTTGTTGGCATTGACCCGTGAACCGTTGTTTACGACCTATTTGATGCTCGTGTTGATGGGTGGGGGATTCCTGTTACTCTCAACCCCCTGGGTACTGGTATTGATAGGTATGACCTTTTTAGGATGGGGATATGTGGTTGGATTGGCCCCTGATAACTCCTGGAAACAGTATGGACTGGCCTTGTTTCTTGCTGCTGTACTAAGTGTTGTTATTCATAGTGTGCGTCTGCGAACTTATCGAAAACTCACCAGATTACACTTTAACGACCAGGCGCGCAGAAACGAGTTGCAGCACCGTACTTTACAATTAGAGACTTTGATCACGGTCAATAATAGCATTAACACAATTTTGGATATCGATCAACTTTTGCACGATGTTGTGACCGAAATCCATCAGCGTTTTGCTTACTATTATGTGGGTATCTTTTTGGTGGAATCGGGGGGCGATTATGTCGTTGCGCGCGCGGGTACAGGAAGTGTAGGCCGGCAACTGGCAGAAGCAGGTTTTCGCCTCAGGGTAGGGCGCGAGGGATTGATCGGCTGGGTTGCTCAACACCAGCAACCTTTACGTGTGAATAATGTCGCATTAGATAGCCGTTATGTGAAGGTTGAGGCCCTCTCGAAAACGCAGGCCGAGTTAGTTTTGCCCCTAAAGGTAAATAGCAATTTTTTGGGGGTTTTGGATGTCCATGCCGAGCGCGTGGATGCTTTCACGGAAAAGGATGTGCAGGTACTCAGTGCTTTGGCTGAACAGATTGCGGCTGCACTTCACAATGCTTTTCTCTACCAGGTAGAGCACTCGCGCCGGTTGTTATCGGAACGTTTATATGAGGTCTCCCGTGCACTTTCCCAGACTCTAGACCTGCACAGAGTGCTGAATCTTATTCTCGATAGTCTGGCGCAACTTGTATCTTTTGACCGTGGGGCGGTGTTGTTGGCGCGCGATGGTATCCTTGAAATGGTGGCAGCCCGTGGGTTTCCATCAGGAATCAATCCCCTGCAAATTCAGGTTTCTATCAAGGAAGATGATGTTTTCCAGCAAATTTATCAAACCCAGGTCCCCCTGATGATCCCTGAAATTTTAGAGCGGAAGGATTGGCAACAGCTTGATGGGTTGCCGCAGACGCGCGCCTGGGTAGGGGTGCCGTTGATTAACGTGGAGGATAAGGTTATCGGGATGCTTTCCCTGGCGCGCGAAGTGCCCGTACCTTACACTGAAAACGAAGTTGAACTGGCGATGACGTTTGCAGGACAGGCTGCCGTAGCTTTGCGGAACGCGAGTTTGTATTCGGAATTGGCCCTGGCTTATAAGCAGTTGGAACGTTTGGACCGTACCAAATCGGACTTTATTACGGTGGCCTCCCACGAATTGCGCACGCCTCTATCTTTGATCAAAGGATTTAGCCAACTATTGCGGGAGGATCTTACGGTTGAAGTTATCCCTGAATACTGCCAGATCGTCAATGGAATATGCAATGGCGTAGAGCGTTTACAGGAAATCGTAGATCGGATGGTGGATATTGCAGAAATTGACAGTCGCGCGTTGCGATTACATTTGATAAACGTCTCGTTAAAATCGTTGTTGAGTGTAATCGTGGATACTTTCCAGGCGGCGCTCCGGGAAAGACACTTAACGTTGACGGTGGCCTCGTTGGAGACGCTTCCTTCCATTGAAGCCGATCCAGAGGCTTTACAGAAAGTCTTTTCACACTTGATTGTAAATGCCATTAAATATACGCCTGATGGGGGCAAGATTGTGATTTCTGCAAGACAGGTGGCCCCAGGAGTATATGGTATGGACGATGGAGGGGTTGAGATCGTTGTGAGGGATACAGGGATCGGGATTGATCCCGACTATCATAACACTATCTTCCTTAAGTTTTATCAAACCGGGCAGATAGCCTTACATTCTTCTGGAGCGACAAAATTTAAGGGTGGGGGGCCAGGATTAGGATTAGCAATTGTTCGGGGCATCGTGGAAGCACATCGCGGGCAAGTATGGGTAGAAAGTCCGGGGCACGATGAAGTCACTTGCCCGGGCAGTGCCTTTCACGTTGTCTTACCCTTATCACAGAAGTATATGAATGAGCTGGTTTGAAAGTTTTATCCTCCAACGAAGGGGCGGGTTGAGACTGCTACTTGTAGAACTTTTGTAGTCTTCCATAGACAACGCGCTATGGAAAGCGCGGCTACATCCGGGCGATATACGAAACTTTGACGCCCATCCGTAATGTTACCATGAATAGACTTTTCTACTATTGCGCGTTATACTTTATGTGTACTTGGTGCTTGCACAGGAATTATTCTAACGCGGTGCGTTCACCAGCAGTAGGATGAAAATTTAACGTAGCGGCGCAAAGATTTTTTCTAATTTCTAATCTCTAATTTCTTATTTTCAAGGGAGGTGTTATCGTTATGGATTGGGCATATAGCCCCTATATGTTGATCTCACTATGTGTGGCTGTTATGTCCCTGGGAGTGGGAGGGATGGCCTGGCGACGACGTTCGGAGGCCGGAGCTATCGCTTTTGTGTGTTTGATGGGAGCCATTAGTTGGTGGTCCCTTTTCTATGCCCTGGAATTGGCAAGCCCCCGATTGGCCTGGATGATTACCTTTGCCCAACTTGAATATGTGGGGATTGTGGCCGTGCCGGTCTGTTGGTTTTTGTTTGTGTTGCTTTACACGACCAGCATCGGAAGTATCCCTCGAAAATGGGGGCTGGTATTATGGATCATTCCCGCTATTACGGTAGGATTGGTCTTCACCAATGTTACGCCTACGTTTGCGGGCCACACCCTGATCTGGCGTGATGTCCGGTTGGTTAAATACGCTGCCCTTGCCGTGTTGGATATCAGTTATGGGGGCTGGTTTTGGGTACATACGGTCTATTCTTATGCCTTGCTGTTGAGTAGTGCCGTCTGGATGGTAGTTTTCCTTTGGCGCTCGCGCGCTGTTTACCGTGGGCAAGCGGTTATCCTCTTATTGGGGGTGTTACTCCCCTGGGTAGGAAATCTTATTTATCTGGTGAACCTGGCGCCTGGACTACAGTTGGATTTGACTCCATTCTTCTTTGCTTTTAGTGGTTGGTTGATCGCCTGGGGAGCTTTCCGTTTTCACTTGTTGGAAATCACCCCCGTGGCCCGTTGGGCTATGGTGGACAGTATGGGGGACGCGATGCTGGCGCTCGATCTGCAGGGGCGTATTGTTGATTTGAACCCGGTTGCTCAAACATTATTTGAAAACCCGTCGGCAGAGGTTATCGGGAAAACCCTGGTTCAAGTATTTCCGGCTCACCGGGCGCTTGTGGAGTACTATCTAACCCTATCTGAGGCCCGCGATGAAGTACAGTTGGCATTACGCGGGGTATTGCGTGATTATGACCTGCGGGTATCTTCATTGCATGATCGTCGTCGCCGGCTTCGGGGAAAATTGATTGTATTGCGCGATATTACGGAGCGCAAACATTTGGAATCTTCCCTGGAATATCAACTGGAGCGATTTGAACAGCTTTTGGCCGTGGCCCGCGCGACCACCGAGCAGCCGACGTTGTCGGCGACGCTGGATAACACGCTGGAGATTGCGATGTCGTTGACGGGGGCCGAGATCGGCAGCATTTTCCTGGTGGATGAACATACGATCATTACCCAGAACCTCTTGACCGGCGCCAGAACCTCTAAAGTCGCGGCGCGTGAACTGGTGGAGCAGTTGGTGCGGGATGGATTGGCCGGTTGGGTGATACGCGCGGAGCGAACGGCTATGATCCAGGACATTGCCGTTGATGATCGTTGGTTAACGTTACCTAATCAGGCCTATCAGGCCGGTTCTGCGTTGGGGATACCGATTTTCCAGAGTGAGCGAACCGTGGGCGCGCTGGTCCTCGTACACTCCCAACCCCGCCATTTTACCTCCAGGGATGCCGATGTCATGGAGGCTGCCGTGCAACAGATGGCCCTGGCGATTCGCAATGCTAAAATTTACGAGGCACAGCGCCGTATGGCCGACCAACAGGTGACACTTTATGAGGTCATGCGTACGCTGCAGCGTGTTTATCGTCCTGAACAGGTGGTGCAGGTCGCCGTAGATCGGATTGCCCGTTTGACCGATTGGCCCCTGGTTGCTTTGTTGAAATTGAATCATGCAGGACAGGAATTTATCCTGGAAGGGAGTGCCGGGAGTCTACAATTCACTTCTGATGAGTCACTGCCCCTGGCATTGGATATTATCGGTCAGGTTGTACAAAACCCGCATGTCCATTATGTACCTGACATTCACGCTACAGTTTCCCATCCCCTTCCGGCTTTGCCGGATGTAAGAAGTTTCGTGTTGACTCCCTTACTTGAGGAACGCAAGGTACAACGTATCCTCTTGGTTGCCAGTGATGAATCTGATGCTTTTGACGTGGATGCGCGTTTGCTGGCCGAATCCCTGGCGGAAGTTATCTCGTTGGTGATGCGCAACGCGCATTTGTACACAGTTCTACAGAATGAACTGATTGAGCGACAACGGATGGAGGATCGCCTCTGGCGCACCCTGAATAAAACTGATGCGCTCTATCGGGTCAGCCGCGCTCTGATCGGCGGGTATGATTTATCCGCTGCCTTGCAAACTGTAGTGAATGGTGTGGCGGATGCGCTAGGCGCCGATAAAGTGCTCTTAGCGACGCTGGATTTGGAAAAGCGCCAACTTACCGCGTTGCTGAAAGGTGGCCCGCAGGCTTCTACTTGTGCCTTGAAAACGTACGAGGATGTGGTGCAGGGCGTGCCCGGTTGGGTGATACGCACCGGGGACCCTGTTCTGTATCCTGGCGAAGTGGATGCTTGCGACCCTGAAGTCTCAAGCATGTGTGCCGAGATGTCGCTTTCCTCTGCGGTCATGGCTCCCCTTTCTATTATGGGCGCGCGTGTTCCCTATGGGGTATTGGGGGCAATGATCACCGAGCCGCAGCGTGAATTCTCGCAACAAGACCTGGGCCTGATTACGGCTATTGCCGCGCAGGTCGCTATTGCCATTCACAACGTGCAGCTTTTTCATCGTGTTTCCGAGCAACAAAGCCGTTTACAAGCATTGGTGCGTTCCAGCCGCGACGGTGTGGTTCTGATCGGTATGGATTTGCGTATCTTCGTTATTAACCAAACGGCGCTGACGTACCTGCAATTGACGGGCGAGCCGGGGGATTGGGTGAACCAGCCGCTTTGGCCTGCATTGACGCAATTGCGGACGCAAACGCCACACGTCGCGCGCGTTTTGATACGTGAAATGCGCCGTGTCCAGCGCGGCACTGAAACTCCTATTGAGGGGGAATACCAGATTGGAACACGTATTGTATATTGGAGCAATTTGCCGGTTATGGGGGAAGGGGATATACCCCTGGGCCGGCTGGTTGTCTTGCGGGATATAACAGAAAGCCGGACGGTTGAGAAGATGCGCGAGGATTTAACGCACACGATGGTACATGACTTGCGCAATCCGCTGACGGGGATTGGCGGCTCTTTGCAATTGCTTTCGACGGTAGCTTCAAATTTGCCGGCTGCTTATCGTGAACTCCTCGAGGTCGCGCGCAGTAGTACGGATCGGATGTTGGGGTTGGTCAATGCGATCCTGGATATCAGCCGCCTGGAAAGCGGGCGGATGCCGCTTAATCCAACGGTGTTTGATCTGCATGATGTGGTAAACGAGGTATTGATGTTACAGTATCCGTTGGCCGAGCAGCGCGGTATTATGCCCGTGGATGCGCTGCCGGAAGTGTTACCGTTGGTATGGGGGGATATAGGCTTGATCTCGCGCGTTTTGCAAAATCTGATAGGGAACGCGCTTAAATTTACCCCTGCGGGAGGGAAAATTGAGGTTAAGGCCTGGTTACCCGACCCGGCACAGGACGGGCAGCGATTGTATGTGGCGGTCAGTGATACCGGCGTGGGAATTCCACCGGAACTCCAGGAGCGACTCTTCCAGAAATTTGTTACCGGTCAGGAAGAAGGGCGGGGGAGTGGGTTGGGATTGGCTTTTTGCAAGATGGTGTTGGAAGCCCATGGGGAACGTATTTGGGTATCTAGTATCCTGGGCGAGGGAACGACGTTCACCTTTACGCTTCCCCCGGCAATACAAAGCATGATGTAGGAGGATGTGATTGGAAAAAGAAAATACACAACCTAAAAATCAAACTGTGGCACACTCCCCTCTTGTTGATGAGGACGAACTCCGTGCTGCCCTGGACAGAGTTGTCTTTAATATGCTTCGTCCTATTTCATTGTTGATGGCATTGCTATTATTGGTTTGGTTTTTGGACCACGTGCAGCGTCCGCCGCAACATGCCATTCCCCTGGTAATGACATCGGTTGCCACTGCCGGATTGTTCCTGGTATTTGGATTGGCCTTTGACCGGTTGAGGTTGCCGGAGCGCTATAGCAATCTACTGATGATCGGTATGGCCATCCTGTTGCTCTTTCACCGGCTATTGAGTATTGCTCTGACGGGCGAGATAGCGCAAACAATGAGCCTGATTTTGTTGGTTGTCGGCGCCGGCTACGTATTGCTTTCCACGCGCTGGCTGGTCATGTTTGTGGTAACACTGCTTGTAAGTTGGTTGGCCGTGGTCCTTTTGTGTTATGCTTTGCCGGAGTGGCGTCTTTTTGCGCTGGAACTGATGTCGGCAATTGCGTTAAGCGTGGTCATTCACCTCTCCCGGGTGCGTTCTTTTCGCTACCAGGAAATCTTGCGTATTCAAAATCACGCGCGGAACGCGGAACTTGAATATCGGGCGTTACAACTAAAGACGTTGATCACGATCAGCTACAGCATTAACGCGATCCTGGATGTGGAGGCTCTGTTAAATTACGTTGTAGATCTGGTGCAAGAGCAATTTGGCTACTACTACGTGGGTATTTTCCGCCTGGACAAAGCTGGGGAATATATGGTGTTGAAGGCCGGCACCGGTGAAGCGGGGCAGCAGCTTGCCGACAAGGGATTCCGGCTGCGCGTGGGTGAGGAAGGATTGGTGGGGTGGGTGGCGCAGCATCGCCAACCTGTTTACGTGAATGATGTTACCCAGGCCCCACGTTATATCGGTACGCCGGTTGTGCCTAAAACTTGTTCGGAGTTGGTACTCCCGTTGGAAACCGGTGAGATTCTTTTCGGCATCCTGGATATCCAAAGTGATCAACGGGATGCTTTTGATGATGACGATCTGTATGTTTTTCAGTCATTGGCTGCTCAAGTGGCAACCGCGCTCCAAAACGCTACCAGTTATCAGGCCGAACGCTCGCGTCGTTTGTTGACGGAAAATCTCTATGAAGTCGGACGCGCTCTTTCGCGCACGCTGGACCCCCGCCAGGTGCTGGACCTGATCCTCACGAGTCTGTCACCGATCGTTCAATTTGATCGGGGTTCGGTGATGTTACAGGTCGATGATGGGGCGCACCAGGGCGCATTGGAAATCGTGGTCGCGATTGGATTCCCTTCCGAGAGCCGCCCTTCACAAATCCGTGTGCCGATCCGGCACGATGATGTGTTTGGGCAAATTCACCGCTCGCGCAAACCGTTGATTGTGCCCGAAGTGTTGGAGCGTGAAGATTGGCAGCAAGTGACGGGATTACCCCAGGCGCGTTCCTGGTTGGGCGTCCCCCTGATTGATTTCAAAGGCGAAGTGATGGGAATGTTCTCACTCACACGCGAAACGCCGGTTTCGTTTTCTGAGGAGGATGCGGATTTGGCGATGACGTTCGCCGGTCACGCGGCGGTGGCGTTGCAAAATGCGCGGGTGTATTCGCAACTTGCGCATGCCTATGAGCAATTGGAACGCCTGGATCGCACCAAATCCGATTTTATCACGGTGGCTTCGCACGAATTGCGCACCCCTTTGACGACTCTGCGCGGGTTCAGCCAGATTTTGCTCAAGGACCCACAAATTCATACCGATCCGGTACGCTCCGAAATGATGGAAGGTATTTTTAACGGGGCCGTGCGTCTCCATGAAATTATTGATAGCATGGTAGATATGGCGCGTATTGATAGCCGTACATTACAGCTCTACGTTGAAATGGTGCATCTATCGCAGATAGTGGAAAAAGTCCTCAAACCTCTACAACCGGCATTACAAGACCGGCGGCTGCTGTTGCGATGTGAAGGGCTGGAGGAATTACCGCCGCTCAAGGCCGATCCCGATCTGCTGCAAAAGGTATTTCATCATCTTGTGACCAACGCGGTTAAATATACGCCCGATGGCGGTCGTATTGTTCTATCAGGCCGGGTCTTACCCCTGGGGCAGTGGAATCTATCGGAGGGTGGGGTTGAAATCGTTGTCCGTGATACAGGGATTGGAATTGACCCTGATTTTCACGATCTTATCTTCGCTAAGTTTTACCAGACGGGTGAGGTAGCTCTGCACTCTTCTGGACGTACTAAATTTAAAGGGGGGGGAGCGGGATTGGGACTTTCGATTGCCAAGGGTATTGTTGAAGCCCACGGCGGGCGGATTTGGGTGGAGAGTCCCGGCTACGATGAAGAAACCTGTCCCGGCAGCACTTTTCACGTTGTTCTCCCGATGCAGCCACCGGAGATATTGGAGGCATGAATGTGGTTAAAGATGTAGCCGGGAGGAATGTCAGCGCGGAGCAGGCTCCGCGTATTTTGATTGTTGAAGATAATCCCGATATGTGTACAATTTTGGTGGATAATTTGCAGCATGAGGGCTATGTGCCATTGGTTGCGCAGCGAGGAGATAGCGCGCTGGCATTAATTGATGCAGAACATCTGGATCTGGCTATTTTGGATATTCGGCTTCCGGGAGGGCCTTCTGGGTTGGAGGTGTTGGCGTACTTAAAGACCGTGCAACCAGAGGCAGAGGTGGTGATGCTGACCGCTTTGGATGAGGCGACCCCGGCAGTTACCGCGATCAAACAGGGAGCGTCGGATTATTTGATAAAACCGTTTCGGCGACACACGCTATTGGCGGCGGTGGAACGGGCGCGGCAAGCGCGCCAGGGCCGAGAGCAGGTTCGTATCGGAGATCGGGTGGTGGATTTGCGTACCGGCTGCATACAGAGATGTGGGCAGGTGCCTGCAGAGCAGGTGTCTGCAGGGCAGTCGTCTGCAGAGCAGGTGTTTGAAGAGCAGGTGCCCGTATTGTCTCTTACTGAAATTGCCGTATTAAGGTGCTTGGTGCGCGCTGGGGAACCAGGGATCAGTTATGTCGTACTATGGCAGGAGGTGTGGAGTGCGGATTCTGCGCCGGATCGGGGTCTGATCCAGCGCACGCTGAGCAATTTGCGCCAAAAGATCGGCAAAGAATGGATTGAGGTTATACGTGGGCGAGGATACAGATTGCGAAGAGAGAGGGAGCGGGGGGAATGGTGAGTAGCGGGTAGCCGCAGACTGTCTTGAATGACGAACGATCGAAGGAAGGGCGACGCTTTAAGCGTCGCTTTTTGTATGCAGCTTTTTTAGTAAACAGGGGCGTTGCACTCCGGAAAGTGCAACGCCTCTGTTTTCAACCATTAACCCGGCATTTTTTCCGAAATCTTTCTGAAATCTGGGGGAATTTGGATGTACAATGATGGATGGTGTCTAAAACAACAAGGAGATATCATCGTAATATGGTAAGCTTATGCAAGCAGTCTCGTCCGCTACATCGTTGGTTGAGTTTGTGGTTCAGTCTGGCGTTGTTGAGCCAGTCACTGCTGCCGGTGCTGGCCGCTACCCAGCGGCCAGCCGCGCCGCAACCGGGGGCGCGCACCCCGCAGTCTTGGCCGTATTTACCGCTGCTGTTACGCGCGGCTTCTCTGGTGGACAGCGTATCTGCGCCCACCTCTGGCCCGGCTGCGCTGGTGGAGCCGCAGCCGGTATGGCAGACGACACCGGAGGATGCGCTCCGTATTGCGGTCCTCGTTGAGCCGGACAGTGTGCCCGCCGGCGGGCAGGCCCAGGTGCTGGTCTTCGTCAGTGACGCGGACGGGACCCCGGTGGCCGATGGCACGGAGGTAACCCTGGTCACGAGCGCCGGGACGTTGTCGGCCCCCACGGGCACGACGCGCGAGGGATTAGCTTATGTCACCCTCACCGCGCCCCCGCAGCCGGGACCCGGACAGGTGACGGTGCAGGCCGGCGCGGTGCGCGCTACGGCTGCCTTTGTGACCCGGCAGAGTACCGGGATGGGGGCGGACGAGGCTGCGTCGCCGGCAGGGGAGTGGGCGGACACCGTGCAGCGCGTGCGCAATCGCCTGCAGCCGGTGGCGGCGGACCGCTGGGCAGTGCATACCGCGCGGTACACGGCCACGTTCACCACAGAAGGCTTGGCGCTGACCCTAAGAGGGGACGATGCGCTATTAGGAAATGGCGTGCCAACACTTCGTGACGCGCCGTCACTTCCGAGCGACGCGTGGGCTTTCCGCTTGACCGCGGTCCGGCAGGGGGCACAGCAGCTTTATCCGGCCCCCGGGGTGGCAGAGGCTGCGCCCCAGGCGGTGGATAATGTCGCCTCCTACCAACGTAGCTCCCGCTTGCTGGAGCAGTACCAGGCGCGTGACCGGGGGATACAGCAAACCTTTACCCTGCAGACCCCCTTTTCCGGTACCGGGGATCTGGTGCTGCAAGGGGTGTTCCAGACGGCGCTGCGGCCGGTCTTGGTATCCACGGAAGCGGGCATCTTGTTCTACCCCCCGGGTACGGATGAGAGGACACTGGGGACGCCGGTGCTGCGTTACAGCGCGGCGCTGGTGCGCGACGCCGCAGGGCGCGAAATCTACGCGGATATGGCCCTCCAGGGACGGCAACTGCAACTGACGGTGCCCGGGGCCTGGTTGGCGGAGGCCGCGTATCCGGTGGTCATCGACCCCATGATTGGCGACCCGGCCCTGGTTTCGGACCCGCGTGATATGCAAGGCGCGGCGGATGTGGCCTACAACCCCGACGCTGACGAGTACCTGGTGGTCTGGGGGGGGTATGACACCGGCGGCGCAAGCAGCGACATCTACGGGCAGCGGGTGCAGAGCGACGGGACGTGGGTGGGCACGGTGCTCTCCATTGCCCAGGCCGCCGGGGACCAGATGCTCCCCGCCGTGAGTTACAATCCTGATGCCGCAGAGTACCTGGTGGTGTGGAGCGACTATCGCAGCGACCTGGACGGCGACGTCTACGGGCAGCGGGTAGCGGGTGACGGGAGCTTGCAAGGCACGAATTTCGCGATTGGGGCCACCGAGGCCTTGCAGGATACGCCGGATGTGGCCTACAACCCGGAGGATGAGGTATACTTGGCCGTGTGGCAGGATCGTCGGGGAGAGGAAATCTACGTTTATGGACAAGTCATCTCGCCCACGGGGGTGCTGTCCGGCACGAATTTCGCGATCTACCGCGACGAAACTGGAGATCACGAATTGCCACAGGTGACTTATAATGCCGTGGCGCGCGAGTTCTGGGTGGTCTGGGCGCATTTGGGGAAGGATATTTACGGCCAGCGGCTGTCAGGTCAGGGCGCGCTGTTGGACAATCCGGGCACGCCGGGGGATGAAACCAGCGCGACGGTGGCGTTCACCATCGCGGTGGGCAGCGCGGTGCAGTCCGAACCGGCGTTGGCGGCGGATGCGGCGGGCAATGTGCTGGT
>JAFGFI010000023.1 GCA_016931185.1 Anaerolineae bacterium | reverse complement strand
GAGTCCCCTTCAGGGGGCGTGGTTGCTGTAGCCGGGGCGTTGACGCCCCGGCGGAGCGCGTTACCGAAATAATTTCTTAAAGTTCATTAGCCGCACAATCCGGTTCAAAGTGTAACTTTTGGAGTAGATACGTTACGCTAATAAAAAGTGTCCGGGTCGCTAGTATATGGTATAATCAAATGGATTGATGATAGCAGTGTCTATGGTGTGTAAAGTTGAATTTGACGATGATCGATATTTTAATAAGAGATGAGGTGCGGGTTTATGAGTGATGTTTGTGTTGTGGGACTTGGTTATATTGGATTACCTACTGCGAGTATGTTTGCTACGCATGGATTGGATGTAGTAGGAGTAGATGTTAATCAAGCTGTAGTTGCAACATTAAACGGCGGTGATATTCACATTGAAGAGCCGGGGTTAAAGACTGTTGTCCAGGCTGCGATTAGGTCGGGATGTTTAAAGGTCGTTGACCATCCTGAACCTGCAGATGCTTTTATTATTGCAGTGCCCACGCCCATTAACCTTGACAAGACCGCCGATATGCGTTACGTAATTTCAGCTACTGAATCTATTGTGCCACATTTGCGCCACGGCAATTTGGTAATTTTGGAATCTACTTCTCCTCCGCGCACAACGGTGGACTTAGTAAAGCCTATTTTGGAATGCTCCGGTTTGCAGGCGGGTCAGGATTTTCTTTTAGCCTATTCTCCAGAACGCGTGTTGCCCGGACAGATTCTACATGAGCTTGTTGAAAACTCTCGTGTTATTGGTGGAATTAATTGCGCTTCAGCGGAAGCCGGACGCGATTTGTATGCGACGTTCGTCCAGGGCGAGATCGTGTTGACCGATGCGACGACAGCGGAAATGGTCAAGTTGATGGAAAATACTTATCGTGACATCAACATCGCTATCGCAAACGAATTTGCCCGGCTCGCCGACCGGTTTGGTGTGAACGTTTGGGAGGCGATTGCGATTGCCAATCGGCATCCTCGGGTGAAAATTTTGCAGCCTGGACCGGGGGTGGGTGGGCACTGCATTAGTGTGGATCCTTGGTTCTTCGTCGAAGCGGCCCCGGATATTGCGCAATTGATCCACCAGGCGCGGCTGGTCAACGATGGACAACCGGCGTATGTGGTAGCTAAACTGCGTGAAAGGTTCGGCGACCTGCGTGGCAAAACGTTTGCGGCGCTCGGTGTGGCGTACAAGCCCGATGTGGACGACCTCCGCGAAAGCCCGGCGGTTGAAATTGTGCATTTGTTGCGTGAAGCGGGAGCTGTGGTGCAGGTCTTCGATCCTTATGTGAAGCAAAATGATAACCTGGATGGGTTACTGGTGGATTCGGTTGAAGCGGCGGCGACCGGCGCAGCGGGTCTCTTGTTGCTGGTGCAACATCGTGAATTCCTGAAGTTAGATATAGCGCGGTTGGCAAGTGTGATGCAACGGCCTTTTGTCTTCGATACGCGCAATGTGCTGGATCATCAAGCGTGGCAGGCTGCGGGGTTTGAAGTGTTGGTATTGGGTGTAGCCAGCGAAAGCTAAAAGTCAAGAGGTAACGATATGATTGAGAAAAAAGAAACCTCGCCATTTCAAATGGCGTTAGAAGCCGTGGAGCAATTGCCTTTAGAAGAAAAAGAGATGTTGTTTGAGATCGCTTACCATCGCCTCATTGAACAACGCCGTGCCTATCTGTCTCAGGAGATAGCCGAAGCACGCGAAGCTTACCATCGCGGCACAGTGCAGCGTGGCTCCGTGGCTGACTTGCTCGCGGAGTTGGCCGAATGATGGTGTTGGTTTGGAGTCCAGCTTTTGTGAGGACTGTCAAACGTAAAACTCGCCGGTATCCAGACCTGCTTGAGGCAATCGAAAAGTCGCTGCACCGGCTGGAAATGGATCCTTTTCATCCTCTGCTGCATACGCATAAGCTCACCGGGCACTTATCAGGAACCTGGGCTTGTAGCGTAGATTATGATGTGCGAATTCTCTTCGAGTTTGTTCAGAATCCAGAGTCAGGCGCCGAGGAGATTCTGTTGTTAACCGTGGGCACGCATGACGAGGTGTATTAGGAGATAACAAGGCTTAAAGTGCTTTCCCTCTTCGGCACGCGCCTCGAAGCGATTAAGATGGCCCCGGTGGGCGCCGGTGCAGGGTGACACGACGACGGTGATGGCGGCCAGCCTGGTCACCTTTTATCATCAGGTGAAGGTGGGGCACGTGGAAGCCAGCTTGCGCACTTATGATAAGTGGCAGCCGTTCCCCGAGGAGATCAACCGCAGGGTAGCCGGCGTGGTGGCGGATTTGCACTTTGCCGCGACCGAAACTGCAAAGGTGAACTTGCTGCGCGAGGGTATTGATCCTGCTATTATCCATGTGACCGGTAATCCTGTGATTGACGCACTAAAGATGGTGGCTGATATGCCTTACGATGTCAATTATGGCCCGTTGGCCGGTATTCCCTTGGACAAACGCGTGATTTTGGTGACGGCGCACCGGCGCGAGAACTTCGGGCAACCGCTGGAAAACATCTGCGCCGCGTTGCGTGAGATCGCCGAGCGCTACGCGGATGATGTACATGCCAATGGTCCATTTGATGAAACACTGTTATTTGGTATTGACCGATTCCGGCGGTATCCAAGAGGAGTCGCCAGGATTGGGTAAACCGGTGTTGGTACTACGGGAGACGACGGAGCGCCCGGAAGGGGTAGAGGCGGGAACGGTGCAGATGGCAGGAACGGATCCGCGAGAAATTTTAACGTGGATGCGGCGACTATTAGAGAATTCCGCAGCGTATGATTAGGATGGCACAGGCAGTCAACCCGTATGGGGATGGGCAGGCAGCGAAGCGGATTGTAGCCGTGTTGCACGGTTGATGTAAAAGGAGTGAGACCTATGAGAGAGCGAGATTTTGCAGGAGAGAATCACAATTAACCCCAAGGTTATGGTGGGTAAGCCGGTCATTCGCGGGACACGTATTCCGGTGGGATTGATTTTGAAGATGCTGGGGCAGGGTATGACGACCGAAGAGATTTTACGCGAGTATCCTCGATTGGAAAGGGCGGACATTGAGGCCGCTATCACGTATGCGGCGCGTATGATAGAACACGAGGATGTGTTCCCTATACCCTTGCAGAGTGAACCGGTAGCGGCATGAAGTTCCTGGTAGATGAGTGTGCGGGCGCGTCGGTGGTGGATTGCCTGCGTGACGCGGGACACGATGTCGTAGCTGTAGCTGAGGTTATGCCTCAGGCAGGTGATGAGCAAATCCTGGAACGCGCGGTTCTCGAAGCTCGAATCCGGGTGACTGCGGATAAACAACATCCGATGATAAGGATTTCGGTGAAATGATTTATCGCGGTGACCGAGTACATCGGGGTGTGCTATTGTTGCGCTTGCAGGATGAGCGCTCATAGAACAAAGTGCGGATAACCAAGATTGTATTGCTGCGCGTGGGTGAGCGCTTGCAGAATCGCTACACTGTAGCTACCGAATCTGCAATCCGGGTGCGAGAATGATTGGAATTGTTGGCCGGTTCCGGCGACCTGCAAGAGGAAGCGCCGGGCCTGGGCAAGCCGGTGTTGGTGTTAGGCGGTGCTAAATGCGCCGCCGACGGAGTGCCCAGAAGGAGTAGTGGCAGGGACGTTGTGGGGAGTGGGGACGAACCCAGGCTAAATTCTGCTATAGGTGCAAAGATTGTTAAAAAATTCTGCCGGGCCTAAGGAAGTGGCACGGGGGGTGAACCTGTATAGAGATGGCAGGGTGGCAACGTGGATTGTAAAAAAAGTGGATGGGGAGCACAAAGGAATTACTTATTAATGCGGTGCGTTCACCAGTAGTAGGATGAAAACAGGTGCATTGCACTTCGGATGTGGATGTACTCCTGGGTGTGCATGAAGGTATCCGTAGTGCCGTCCGCCCTGAAGACCTGCGCCGCCTATATCAACACCCGGTGTAATACAGGTAGGCGTGGCTTACAGTGTCGTACTCCCGGTAAAATGGGTATTGATGAGGGTTAATAGGGTAGACACGTTGTATAAGCTAGAAATACTCAAAGATACATACAATACGGATGAATTGGACTTGATCTTAGGGAAGTTGTTAGATGTAACGCTGAGTCGTTATCGGTTGCGTTTAGCGCGGTATGAGCGTGAATTGCACGCTTTTGAAACGCGCTACCAACTGGATTCCGGGACATTTGTGCAGCAATTTGCGTCCGGTGAGTTGGGGGATGCGATGGATTTTTTTGAATGGAATGGTTTGTATGAATTGTGCCAGGACCTGGTTAAAAAAATCCATCGCCTGGAGTCTGTGACGTGAAGGATGCCGCTGATTATTTGGGATATGTGAAATCGCTTATTGTACTGATGTCGCAGGTGGGGACAGAGACTAATGTATTACCATATCAACCTCTGGATGCTGAAGCAGTATTAACCATTTTGGTGACGGATATAGGATAGTGATCGTTGTGGGGGAAAGCAGTGTTTTGAGAAAAAGAGGCTAGGTACCTGGCGGTGTGCTATCTGTTGCTCTCATCGCTGAGCAGATGTATGGACGCGGACGGTCACTAGATAGTTGGGGATTGAGGGGTATCGTTATGCCGAGACTGTGGTCCCATAGGTGGTAATGGTATAAATATGGTCGGTCAAGCATTTGATTTGCGTGCGGTAGGCACACTTTGTGACATGCAATGTAAAGGGAACGGAAGCTGTGTATTGGGATCTATAGCCACGACGAGGATGTGCTATGGTACCAACTTGGGCTAGTGGTTGTCAGGTTGCTAGTTGCGGGTAGAATAGTGGTGCTCAGGGCTATGGCTAAGATTCAGGTGTGAGAGGGGGGGCAATTGCGGAGGATGTCGAGTCAGAGCTACTGGCGTTGTTGGCAACTTCTCCCGTATAAGCTGTAGAGGTTGTTCTCTGTGAGGAAAGAATATCTCGGCAATTTAACAATAAAGTGCCTTTATTGTAGATCTGTCAAGATAATGATAAACCGGTTCGATAATCTAAGAGTTTTGAAAATGGAGGAGTTCAATAAATGAATTGGTCGGAATCAACCATTCTCCTTACTGGTGGTACAGGGTCATTTGGTAAAATGTTTACGCGCACTATGTTGGAGCATTATCGCCCCAAAAAGCTGATTATCTTTAGTCGTGATGAGCTAAAACAACATGAGATGCGCGTAACTGGATATACAGATCCCACGCTACGATACTTTATTGGAGACGTGAGAGATCGGGAACGACTGTATCGCGCTATGCGCGGTGTAGATATTGTGGTGCATGCCGCAGCACTCAAACAAGTACCGGCATGCGAATACAATCCCTTTGAAGCTGTCAAAACCAATGTTTTGGGAGCGCAAAATATCATTGACGCCGCGATAGATACCGGGGTGAAGCGAGTGTTGGCGCTCTCCACTGACAAAGCTGTAAATCCGATCAATTTATACGGCGCGACTAAGCTGGTTGCAGAGAAGATGTTTGTGCAAGGCAATGCGTATGCCTCTGGCAAGACCCATTTTAGCTGCGTGCGTTACGGGAATGTAGTGGGAAGCCGGGGAAGTGTAATCCCATTGTTCAAGCAACAACGGGCAAGTGGGCGCATCACCATCACAGATGAGCGGATGACGCGCTTCTGGATCACCCTGGAGCAGGGCGTGCAATTTGTGATCCGTTGTATTGAACGGATGCATGGTGGGGAAGTCTTCGTCCCCAAAATTCCTAGTATGAATATTTTAGATTTGGCCAAGGCTATCGCCCCAGAGTGTGCCATTGAGACTATTGGGATTCGACCTGGTGAAAAACTGCACGAAGTTCTGGTCTCTGCCGATGAATCCAGACAGGCATTGGAATTTGAAGATATGTTTGTGATACAGCCAGCACATCCCTGGTGGCAAGTGGACAATTGTCTGGATGGGAAGCCGTTAGAATACGGTTATAGTTATGCCAGCAATACCAACACGCAGTGGTTGACTCATGACGAATTACGCGAAATGGCAGGAGAAATGTGATGGGAGCAAAACTGGCTATTGAGGGCGGCGTCCCAGTGCGCCGGGCTCTATTGCCTTATGGTCGGCAATCCGTCGACGAAACTGATATTCAGGCGGTGACGCAAGTATTGCGCGGCGATTGGCTAACGACTGGGCCAGCCGTGCGTGCATTTGAGGCAGCCATCGCCACATATACGGGGACACAAGAAGCCATCGCCGTCAATTCCGGCACGGCAGCGTTACACGCGGCGGCTT
>JAFGFI010000022.1 GCA_016931185.1 Anaerolineae bacterium | reverse complement strand
GGCAGCAAAGCGGCTAATGAAGGTTAAGAAAATAATCCGGTAATGGCGCACTGCGGTCAGCGCCTGGCGGTCAACCGCCAGGCTACAGGAACACGCCTCGTAAACGGGGCTTAGACCGCAATTTAGGCCATATAAGTCCCCTTTAGGGGGCGTGGTTGATGTAGCCGGGGCGTTGACGCCCCGGCGGAGCGCGTTACCGAAATCATTTCTTAAAGTTCATAAGCCGCAGAAGAGATGTGTTTTTTCGTTGGCGGGCTACGCCCGCCAACGAAAAAACACACCCAAACCTTTGTTCCTGTCTGGAGCAGGTGACAGAAAACGATAATCACTCACAAAACCAAACGGTTACCTGCTTTTTAAGGAACATGCGGAAGCGTATGATCTACTTATACAGGGAAAGGACTATGGCTTATTTAACGAGTGACACATTAAAAATTAAGAATTACAAATCACAAACTTATGGATAACTATACACGATCAAAACGCAATTCATTTACGCATAATGGGCTGGATCGGATGGCCGGTCAGCAAGGGAACCCTGAATGGCTGGCGGAACAGTTGACTGCGACGACCACGCGGCTGCTTCCGGTCTGGCAAACCAACAACCTCTTCACACGAGATCCAGTGCCCCATGCCTTGCAATTTACACCGCAAGATCTGGAAGACATACCCTTGCAGGCAGAATCTCTGACATTGTTGGGCACCAAAGCCGGCATTACCTACTTCGCGTTGGGGCTTCCCGATATTGAAACGCCACTGGCTACAACACTGGCAGCCCAGGGAAAGTTTCAAAACCTGCGGCAGGTAGCGATGCTACTGGATCGTCACGAGGGCGGGCTACTGGCTTACGCGCGCGCAATGACTTACTGGCATCACCAGCACCGCTTCTGCGGAGTATGCGGCAGTCCCACGGAAAGCGTACAGGCCGGCCATGAGCGCGTCTGCACAAACCCAGACTGCAAGCAATCCCACTTTCCCCGCACCGACCCGGCCATCATCGTCCTGACGCAATATGAGGATCGCGCTCTGTTGGGACGGCAGGCCAGTTGGCCCAGGCCCCGCTATTCCACCATCGCGGGGTTTGTTGAACCGGGAGAGAGTCTGGAAGACACCGTCGCGCGTGAAGTCTACGAAGAGACCGGCGTCCAAGTCGAATCTATCACTTACCTTTCCTCCCAACCCTGGCCCTTCCCCAGCTCACTGATGATCGGGTTCCACGCGCAGGCCGCCAGCGACACGATTCACCTCAACGACGGCGAATTAGAAGACGCGCGCTGGTTCTCGCGGGCAGAACTTCGCCGCAAATTAGAAGACCACACGCTGATCTTGCCCCCTAGTCTCGCCATCTCCTTCCGTTTGATCGAAGCATGGTTTGATCTGGGAGATCAGGGAAAACTTAGCGAGTTGAACAAACAGGAATGGTGAAACGGAGATTGGGCCAGTTTAATAAACTGGCCCAATCTGAGCCGCTGCTGCAAAACTTTGACGGACACCCAGTGGATGAAGGGACGTTGGTAAGACACGCTCATTTATGGCATAATAGAACTACTCAGGCTATCTACTCGTTGTCACAGCGGCGGCCTAAAGGCCGGTAAAGAGGGTGATTTTTCGTTGCCGCGCAGCGCGCGGCAACGAAAAATCACCTCCTTAAATTGCGGCTTTAGCCGCTCCCAACGAATATAACTAACTGGCTGAGCAGTTACGCATAATAGAGCATGAATGGCACATGTAAATTGTACTTAAGTACAAGCTAAGGTTTGGTCACACGGCTGATGACAAACCGCACCTGCTTTGATACAATATGTGTAAACATCAAAATTTAAGGCCTACATTAAGCCAAAAGGAGTACGCCGAATGAAATTCTTTCAATTCACACTTATTGTATGGTTAGCAGGTCTCGTAACTTTGCAACACCTCCAATATCTTCCTGCTTGGGTTCATTGCATCCACCTCCCCACTCCCCGGCGCACATCCCGATACGAGTAATCTCATAATTGGAGGCTGGTATGCAACACCGCCCGTTTCACTATGCATTGAAGTTCAAATTCCTGTTCCCATACAGCATTGTAACTATCGTTGCCATATTCCTGGCAGAAGTCACACTCTGGAGGCTGCAAAGCAGATTCGATTTCCATATAAGCTGGTCATACCACACAATGCTGGTTATCCTTAGTACAATACTCGTAGATAGCATCGCCAGTGCGTTCATTGGACGCGCGATAACACAACGGTTGAACCGAGATTATGAAATCATCCAGGCATGGCTGCGAGGCAATCTCGCGCTGCGCATTGCCGATCCTATCTCTGATGAGCTAGGCCAGATCGGTACACAGCTTGACTTACTGGCAGAACACCTGGAAGAGGACGAAGAAGATCTGGATGAGCTACGCGAGCGCAATACGCGCCTTACCGACCAGGTTCGCGCCCTGGCTGTGGTGGAGGAACGTAATCGCCTGGCCCGCGAACTGCATGATAGTGTCAAACAACATCTGTTTAGTCTAGCAATGACTACCAGCGCCATCCGTATGTACTTTGACGCGCTACCCGATGTTACCGACGATCTCAAAGAAATGGTTCAGGAGGCAGAAAAAGCCGCGCAAACTGCGCAGCGCGAGACTACACGCTTAATTGAGGACCTGCGCCCCGGTTCGTTGGAAACGTTAGGGCTTGCCGTCGCTCTTAACAACTATACTTTGCTCTTTGGGGCACAAGAACACCTGCTCATCTATCTGGATGTGGATGGGGAAGACAAACGCCTGCCTCCCCCGGTCGCCGACGCGCTCTATCGTGTAGCGCAAGAAGCATTACACAATGTGGCCCGCCATGCACAGGCCACCCGCGTTGACGTTCACCTGCGCTGCGCGCCGCAATACGTTTCGTTGGTCATTGAGGATAACGGCATCGGCTTTGACACCCAGCGCGCGCACCAGGGATTGGGATTAACCAATATGCAAGAACGTGTAATGGCCGTTGGGGGCCGGGTTATGCTCAGCAGCCAGCCGGGGACCGGCACCCGTATCCAGGCTGAAGTCACCCTGCCGCACCCGTTAAGCCCATTCACACCCATCGCGGGTACAGATACTGCCCAACAGACCCCCAACATCAAAGATTGGGCGTGGTTAGGACAAAAGCTCTTTATTCCAGTAGGCCAGACCTGGCCCTGGCTACCTGCCGACCAGGTTCACTTACGCCAACCCTGGATCGAACCGGAAGCAACCCCGGTCATCCTGACTAAAGAGGCCAGTTTTATGGGGTTGGGAGGCAATAACTATATTTTGCAATCAGGTCAACAACAACCTGCCTGGGTTCACATTCACGGCAGTCGTGCCGGCCATGAGTGGGAAATCGGCAATGCTTCCTGGGCCTTGCGCCAAATCCGGGGGCTAAATGGGCGACGGGTACTGTTTCGCAACGGGCAACCCCTCGCGGCGATGCAATACCAGGGACCAGAAATGCACACCTGGAGCGAAATTGTTTACGATGGACGGGGCTATCGTCTAACCCGTGCCAAAAGCGCGTCCGGACGGGGACAATCCACACTGACCCAACCCGGCTGTAGCTACATCTTGACCGATATAGCCAGCAACGAACTCCTGTGCGCGAAAGGTCTTCGCGCTTCGGAAATCACACTGCAGCGCGCGATCCCTTTGTTCTTGCTCATTATGGTTGCGCTGCGCATCATGGAAGAAGTATCTACTGCAAACTATGAGGAGGAAACATTGGGGTAAAAAATGTCACCCCTCACCATTTGCTATTTGTGATTTGTATGAGCGACATTGTCGCGTTGATCTAACCATTTACTCAAGGAAAGGAGCTTAAGAGATGAGAACTATTATCGGACCCTTGTACACGCTACAACCTTACGAGCGCGGCATTAGGGAAACTTTGGGGAAGTACGATCGATTCTTGATGTCAGGACTTGGTTTTATCGTCCCCTTCTTTCAGAAGATCCGCGTGCGCGATATCCGCGAACATACAATGGATATCCCACCACAGCCGGTAATCACCAAGGATAATGTGGAGATTCGTGTGGACGGTGTGATGTGGGTACGCCCGCAATCCGATGAAGAATCCATCAAGCGCACATTCTACAACATTGACAACTGGAAACGCGCCATCATCCAACTGGCGATGACCAACTTGCGCCAGGAATTCGGGGATCTGACTCTGGATGAAAGCCTGATCGCTCGCGAAAAAATTGCCAACAACCTGCAAAGGGTACTCAATCAATTCGCCGCTGATTGGGGGTTGGTAGTAAGCAAGGTGGAAATTATGCTCATTGACCCGCCGGAGGACATCAAACACGCGATGCACAAACAGAAGACTGCCGAGCAAGAACGCCGCGCGATGCGTCTCCTGGCGACAGGCGAGTTTGAAGCCTCTGAGCAGCAAAAACTGGCAGCCATCCAACGCGCCGAGGGTGAGAGTCAGGCCATCATCCGCCGCGCCGAAGGTGAACGAGAAGCCGCCATCCAGGTCGCGCAGGGTAAAGCGGAAGCCATCCGCCTGGTCAACGAAGCCGCCCAGAAATACTTCCAGGGCAATGCCCAAATGTTAAAGCAGTTGGAAATGACCGAGGCCTCCTTAAGCCACAATTCCAAAATCGTCATCACCGAACACGGCATCAGTCCTACTCTACTGTTGGGTAGTCTCCCCGTCACGAACAAACCGGAGGATGCGCAATAAACGTAAAATGTAATGCATGAAACACAAAAAAGCACTAATGTTATTTCAAGGTATAGTTGGCGGGTATTTGCTCTATACAGGTAGCCCGTTTTTACCCGTCATTCAATGCTTGAAAAAGCACTAAGTGCCGGATACTTTTTCATTAACTCACATTTACGTGTGAAAAATCAGGGCCTAAAGGGCCAGAAAAGAAAAGGATGTATTTTTCGATTTCGAGCGTAGCTCGAAATCGAAAAATACATCCTTTAATGCGGCTTATGAACTTTAAGAAATTATTTCGGTAACGCGCTCTGCCGAGGCGTCAACGCCCCGGCTACAGCAACCACGCCCCCTGAAGGGGACTC
>JAFGFI010000292.1 GCA_016931185.1 Anaerolineae bacterium | reverse complement strand
TGAAAATTTATGGCCTAAAGGCCAAGATATAAAGTGGTAGGGTTGCGGGCGGAGTACCGCCCGCAACCCTACCCTCTTTTACCTACCACTTTAGCGGTCTATTTTCAGAGGAATTCATCATTAACGCGATGCGTTCACTAGCAGTTGTATGAAAATTTAAGACGAAACCAAGTTTTCAAGGGTTTTTACAATTTGCCAATTTGAAATTTGCCAATTTGCTATTTTCAAGGGAGTCAATAATTTCTATGTGTGGTAATATACACATTATGGAGAAAAAGATATGCGCATCAGTATACTAGCTTTCGGTACCCATGGCGACGTGCAACCCCTCGTCGCTTTAGGGTTAGGATTACAAGCGGGTGGACACACCGTGCAAATCATAACCCAAGCTGAATATTATGACTTTGTGACCCGTTATGGGCTTACCTGTATTCCGGTAACGTTTGATTTCCGTCAAGGTATGGAAGGGAAAAAGAAAGCTGGGGTTCAACTAGGTTCTACTTACCGGTTGGTGCGGCAGTATATGCGGCAGGCCATCGTCGAAATTTGGGAAGCCGTTAAGAACACCGAGGCAATTATCTTTAGTTATATGGGACGCGTCCCCGGCATACACATTGCAGAAAAACTCAAAGTGCCCACTTATATGGTTACAATTCATCCTCATCAAATGCATGTTTTATACCGGAATCGTTATATAAACGATTTTGGACTCCCTGCCTTTAACATTAAAGGGATGATGGTCAATAATCTCCAAGAAGTCATTTTTATGCTGTTTATTAACGAATGGCGGCAAAAAACGCTTGGACTTCCTTCTGCACCTATAATAGGCAATGATCGCCAAATTACAGAACATAAAATACCCATCTTATGTACTTATAGTCCATCTGTTTCCCCTAAACTGGCCGATTGGCCTGATTGGTGTCATCTAACCGGCTATTGCTTTTTGAACTCTCCGGCAGACTGGCGTCCCCCGGCAGAACTGACCCACTTCATTGCCGCCGGCTCCCCTGCCGTCTACATCGGTTTCGGCAGTGTTACACACCCTAAAGTCAAAAATACAGATTTTACACATCTAGTACTTGATGCGCTCACGCAATCCCAACAACGTGGAATTTTAGCAGCGGGATGGGGGAAATTAGGGAAAAATGTACAGCTCCCTGAATATGTGTTTGCCCTTGATGCTGTACCTCACGATTGGCTTTTCCCACAAGTTGCCGCTGTTGTCCATCATGGAGGGGTAGGCACCACAGCCGCAGGTCTTCGGGCAGGTACTCCTACAGTCGTTATTCCCTTTGTCAATGATGAACCCTTTTGGGCCTGGCGGGTCCACCAGTTGGGAGTGGGTCCGGCCGGTATCTCGCTCAAAGAACTTACTGCCGAGCGATTAGCCTCTGCTATACAAATAGCTGTTCACAATACGGAGATAAAAGAACGGGCCACGGCACTGAGTCAGAAAATTCAGTCCGAAGATGGTGTATCCCGTGCTATTGAGTTATTTTATCAATACCTATGATATTATGATGAGGAAGTGAAGTGTTATGCAACCTAATCCGATATTGACAAAACTAGGACTTTCGACTTCTGACCGGGCGGTGATCATCCACGCGGATGATATTGGTATGTGCCACGCTTCCCTGGCGGCATACAGCGATCTACTTAACTTCGGCCTGATCTCTTCAGCATCAACTATGGTCCCCTGTGCCTGGTTTCCAGCGACTGCCGCTTTCTGTGATGAAAACAATAGCAAAGTGGATATGGGCGTACATATCACACTTACCTGCGAACAAGTTCCCTATCGCTGGAGACCGGTAAGCACCTGCGATCCTACCTCTGGATTACTTGATACAGCCGGATATTTTCACCCTTCGCCAGATGCGCTACAAAAATCCGCGACCCAGACCGCAATACAAATTGAAATCCAGGCGCAAATCGAACGCGCGTTAAACGCGGGTATAGATGTTACGCACATTGACGCCCATCAATTCGCGGCTACACATCCTCGATTTTTTAATGATTATCTCCAAGCTGCTTTAAAATTTCGCCTTCCCCTATTTCTCTTACGACAAAGCGCCGCCGATTTACAAAAGACGGCTCCAGGATGGCTTGACGAACAAAAAGCCGCATTTTTCGCGCGATATCTTCACACTCTAGAGGAGCAAGGCCTTCCGCTATTTGATCATTTCTACTTATTACCATTGAAGACGGCCGATAACCGGCTGGAACATATCAAGCATCTGCTGGCGACATTACCCCCAGGTATTACCTATCTCATCATCCATCCGGCACAGGATACAGCCGAATTACGCGCGCTCACCCCTGATTGGCAAGCACGTGTAGCCGATTATAGGGCGTTTGTCGATCCCTCTATGCGTACTATCTTCCAAAATGCAGGAATTCACATTATAGGATGGCGTGTGTTAAGAGAGCTTGCGCGCCAGGCAAATTAGATATAGAATTACGCTTTAAGACAAAAACTAATGAAAATTACTATTATTGCCTTCGGAACACGTGGTGATGTACAACCACTTATAGCACTGAGTCTAGGATTACAGGCGGCAGGACACACAGTGCAATTCGTGACGCAAGCGCGTTTCTGCGATCTTGCCACAAGTCACAATATATCCTGTGTCCCCATCACGGCGGATGTACACCTACCCTCACAAAAAAATAAAGAAACCGGGCGTCTATCCCCATATAGGTTATATAAATTAGCGCGACAGTACGCGAAGGTAGCTCTGAGGGAAACCTGGGACGCTTGCAAAGAGACTGAGTCTCTGATCTTTTCCGATTGGGGCCGTATACCCGGCTTACATATCGTTGAAAAACTAAATATACCGGCTTATATGTCCTTCATTCATCCACAACAAATGCAATTTTTATATCCAGAAACGCATGTTTTTGGGCCACGATTCAATTGGATAACGTCATGGGTTCGCAAGCAACTGCTGTGGCACATGGGATTAAGGCATCTCATCAATGAATGGCGACTCACAACGCTAGGACTTCCTCCCACCCCATTTTTAGGAAACGAGGACTTATTAAAAAAACGGAAGATACCCTTTTTCTATACCTTCAGCCCTTCTGTATTTCCACGCCCAGATCATTGGCCCAATTGGTTTCATGTTACAGGCTACCATTTTCTAAATGCCCCGCCTACCTGGACTCCCTCGACAGAATTGGTAGATTTTTTAAACGCCGGCCCCCCCCCTGTATATGTTGGGTTTAGCAGTATGAGTAATCGTAAAATAGGAGATATGACACACTTAGTACTTAAAGGATTGACTTTAACAAAACAGAGGGGAATTCTTGCCTCCGGCTGGAGCAATTTCGGAAAACAGCACACAGTGCCAGACAATGTATTTGTCATTGATGCCGTGCCTCATAGCTGGCTTTTCCCTCAAGTGGCGGCCGTCATTCATCACGGAGGGGCAGGTACCACCGGAGCTGCTTTTAGAGCCGGTGTGCCTAATATCATTATCCCATTCGCTCTTGATCAACCCTTTTGGGCGGAAAGAGTTCAGGCTTTAGACGTAGGGCCACCCACTATTTCCCCTAACAAACTAACTGCGGAAAAATTAGCTTCAGCTATTGAGATTGCCATTTATGATCAAACGTTAAGATCCCGCGCTCAAAGTTTGGGACAAAAGATCAAAACTGAAGATGGTATAACACGAGCGGTCGAGCTATTTCACTATTATCTATCAAAGATCTAAATATGATCACAAATCAAAAAAACACAATAGGATTCACACAGGAAGTCTTTTGGGAATTCACACAGAACATTGTATTGCTTACGGGATTTTTTGTCGCGCTTCATTTCTGGCAAAAGAGCCAATATGTCATTGCTATCGTATACATTCTCATCAGCGGTATGGGTGGCGCGTGGAATATTCGCTTTATTGAAAACAGGTTTAAAGGACATCATGAATCCACAACTGTCACCCTGACCAATTCGGTCATGCTGCCCAGCCTGATGTTCATCTTTGTCGCCTACCTATCTGCCTCTTGGAGTAATTGGAAAACAGATTGTTGGATAGGTATGATCGGAGGCTTATGCTTGTCGGTCGCCCAGCGGCTAACCATCAAAGCGCACCTTGACAGCACGCGCAGTATCGCGTTTGCTATCGCATTCCCTTTAACTTTACTAAGTATTAGAGGCCTTATGCTCACCTCTACTGTCATTATAAATATTTTTGTCAGCACCATCCTGATTACCTTGCTCATTGTCATCATTCACCGCAGTTCCAAAAAAAAATCAACACCAAAGGAAAATCAAAATGGAATTTGAAACTTTCCAAGCTTTACCTACCGCAGAAATTGCCCGTTTAGTCCAAAAAGCAGGCCCGAAAACCTGTGTTTTCCCGCTAAAGGGAACACGCCGTTGGTTTATGTTAGAATATCCTGAGGCGCAAGCCAATGACCTAGAAACCTATCTGGAAGCAGTGACAAAACGTCATATAGAAATCTATCAAATGATTTTTGACTATGGTATAGATACATTATTAACGCCTTCCTTCGATATGCCACTTATGGAACGGGGGCAAGCCTATATGCAGATGATCGTTAAGGGCTTTGCCGGCCTGGCTACCCGTCCAGATTTCCTGGATTTCTACGACAGGTATGGTGTAAGTGTTCATTTTTATGGAAACTACCGCAAGTATTTATCGGCAACACCCTACGCGGATTTAATTGAAAGCTTTATCGAAGTGCAGAATAAGACCCAAACCTATTCGCACCATCGAATTTTCTTCGGTATGTTTGTACACGACGAAGTCGAGACTATTGCAGACTTAACTATCAGTTATTACCAAAAATACGGACATACTCCCAGTAAACGCGCTTTGATTGAAGCCTATTATGGCGAATACATAGAGCCGGTTAATTTGTTTATCACCTTTGGAAAATTCCGCACTTTTGATATGCCACTGATTGCAACGGGAAAAGAAGATCTTTATTTTACGGTTAGTCCCTCTCCCTGTCTCACAGAAACGCAACTACGACATATTCTTTATGATCACCTATATGCCAGACGGCGCTCAAATCCAGATTATTCAACGATGCATGCTCATGACAAACAGCTTATGAGAGAGTTTTACCAGGCAAATCTAGGTAAAACACTAGGAATCGGTGACTGGCACAAGCAATGGAATGCCTGGTATCCATTGCCCCAGGTAGAATTACCAGAAAACTTTATCCATGCAACATCTCAGGAGGAAAATGAATCTTCGTCAAGAAATTCATAACTTATTACAAAACGTTGGATCAGGAAACATGAGCTATACAGCTTATGATACTGCCTGGATTGCACGGTTAAGAGAAATTGGAGACCCATTAAGTGGACCTGCAACAGAATGGTTACGAGCTAACCAATTACCTGATGGTTCCTGGGGTACTCAACAACCCTACTATAGTCATGATCGGGTCATTTGCACACTGGCGGCAATAAATGCATTTGCCAGGCATGGCCGAAGACAAGATCACGAGCGATTGCGAAAAGCCGAGTCGGCCTTAAATACAGCTATCAAGGGGCTAGATGCAGATTCAGCAGGTGAGACAGTCGGCTTTGAACTCATTGTACCTACCCTGCTATACGAAGCCCAAATATTAGGCGCACTCCACCATCAAGAAGATCAGATACTTACTCGTTTAATGCCCTATCGCTCGGCTAAATTAGCAGCTATGGGTCACCATTTAATCAGCCGTTTTGTAACTTTAGCACATTCAGCCGAAATGGCCGGCTTTGATAATGTACAACAACTTTTGGACGCCGAGAATTTGCAAGAGGTTAATGGTTCGGTAGGACTAAGTCCAGCCGCAACAGCTTATTTTGCCCTTTATGTACGTCGTGGCGACCCGGCTGCACTTGAATATTTACACGCAGTAGCCCCTCAAGGTATAGCACCGGATGCCGCGCCCCTCAATATCTTCGAACGTAGTTGGGTTTTGTGGAATCTGGCGCTCACGGGGATGTTAACTGATGACCTAAAAACACTTTGTGACCCCCATCTGGATTTTCTTGAGGCAGTTTGGAAGCCAGGTCATGGTGTCGGTTTTGCCGACTGTTATACACCTACAGACAGTGATGATACAAGTTTAACTTATGAAACCTTGATTCGGTTGGGACGCTCAGTAGACCTAGAAGCTGTGTTACATTACGGACATATATATCATTACCGTTGTTTTGATCTAGAGTCCACACCCTCTATTAGTGCCAACATTCACGTCTTAGGAGCACTGCGCCAGGCTGCATTGCCAAAGGAACACCCATCAGTTCAAAAAGTAATCAAATTTTTATCAAGTACGCAAATAGACCATAGTTTCTGGTTTGACAAATGGCATGTTTCCCCTTATTATGCCACCACGCAAGCCGTCATTGCCTGTGCCGGCTATGCCAATGAGTTGGTTACCAACGCGGTAGATTGGCTGTTAACCACACAAAAAGATGATGGTTCATGGGGGTACTATAGTTATATGTCCACCGCAGAGGAAACAGCCTACTGTTTGCAAGCATTGATGCTTTGGAAACAACACGGTCATCAAATTCCAAACAAGACATTGACCCAGGGGAAAATATGGCTCCTAGAACATATCGACCTTCCCTATCCTGCCCTATGGATTGACAAATGTCTGTATTGCCCAGAACTAATTGTGCGATCAGCAATCTTAAGTGCATTGGCACTGCTGGAACAGGAGTAAGGGCTTTATGAGGTTTTTGGCGAGACTATTAGACATTCCGGCTTTAGACCCTGACGATGCGCGACGTCGTAAGCTGCTCAACATTCTATTGCTCATTATTGCACCTTTCACAATTCTAATTCTGTCATTTGCATTATATCTTGATGCATCAGGAACAGGCACTCCCCTGGGTATTAGAACCCTATATTTAGCAAGTGTGTCCACACTTGTCGGCATTGTGCTTATTTTCCTCATTAATCGTTATTGGCTAGGTTGGTTAGCAAGTCTCATCTTTCTACTGCTGATCACATTTGCAATATTTCTTAACATAGAGCCGCAACTTCTAGTAAAGGAATTTCTTTTTCTGTTCACAATCCCTATTTTGATGGCCAGCGTCATCTTGCGCTCCTGGAGCAGTTTCGCTATGGCCAGTCTAATCAGTTTTCTCATCATCCAAACTGAACTCAAGTTAAAGAATATTATTTCCTTACCGGCGATCCTTGGGTTCTTTACCATTGCCGTAGTTTCCTGGCTATCGTCGCGCACCCTGGAAAGCGCCCTCCAAGATCTCCGTACCATTAACCGGGAACTCGACCAACGAGTTGCCGACCGCACGCGACAATTAGCTACGGCCAATACACAATTAGCGAATACCAATGTAGAACTTGCCAATGCTAACCAACAACTCGAAGTTGCCTACGAACAGCTCAAAGAGCTTGATCGGCTCAAATCCCGCTTTGTTTCCACCATCTCTCATGAATTAAGAACCCCTCTTAGTGCTATTCACGGATTTGCAGAAATGGTTAACATGGGTGTGTACGGGCCTGTAACAGAAAAGCAACAAAATGCTCTCAAACGTATTATGACTAACGATCAAAAATTACTGAGTCTGGTTAATGATTTACTTGATCAAGCCCGTATGGAGGCCGGACAACTTTCTTTACACAACGAGCTTTTTACACTTCCCGACTTGATCCATGATGTAGAATCCACCATTCATGTGCTGGCTGAAAATAAGGGCCTTTACCTCAAAGTGGAAATTGACGAAAATGTTCCTCAAGCTCTGCTGGGGGATAGCAAACGCCTGCATCAAATCATTGTCAATCTGGCCAATAACGCACTCAAATTTACCGAACAGGGTGGCATTACCCTCCATTTCTATCACTCAAATCCTGATACTTGGGGCTTTGCTGTCATTGATACAGGTACCGGTATTCCAGCAGAAGCCCAAAAGTACATTTTTGATCCCTTCCGACAAATAGATAGTTCGGCGACTCGAGAACACACGGGATTTGGATTGGGACTTGCAATTGTAAAACAATTGGTTACACTTATGGAAGGGGAAGTTAGATTAGACAGTTCACTTGGACAGGGCAGCACATTCAGTGTGGTACTCCCCCTGCTTCCCCCGAATCACAAGGAGGAAACGGCATGAATGAAAATTACGCACTTATTATCGAGGACGATGAGGACCTGGCAATCATTTTCTCCGAAGCTCTAAAAGCTGCAGGATTCAAGACGGAAATCATAAAAGATGGGAAGGTTGCCACGGAACGTTTGTATGACCCAAAGCTACAAATACCTGATGTGGTTGTATTAGATTTACATCTTCCCCACGTTTCAGGCATGGACATCCTGCAACAAATACGCGCTGATGAACGGCTAACGGAGACACGGGTATTGCTGGCAACGGCCGACGCGAGTATGGCGGAAATGTTAGAAAAGAAGGCCGATCTGGTACTGCTCAAGCCTGTCAGCTTTGTGCAATTGCGCGCGTTAGCAGCGCGTTTTGGAAAAAGTCAAAGTTAAGCGTGTAAGTTTCAACTACCGATACGTTAATGTAAAAACCGGGATTTTAGTAAAATCCCGGTTTTTATGCAGTTTTTAAGAATTTATTCCCAAAACCCTTATTTCATTGTTCAATAGCAGACATAAACGCGCTTACTCCACCACTGCTACTGGGGTCAAACGACCTTTCTCCGCTGCTGACAAAGTACGGCGCACACTCTCCATTAGTTTGTCCAGTGCAAAAGGTTTACTGATGTGTTCTATTGCTCCCCATGCTGGGCCACTACTCTTTGGTTGAATGACCGAGACCACGATGACCGGGATCTCGGACGTTTTCGGGTCTGATTTCAGACGACGTAAAACTTCCATCCCCGTGATATCCGGCAACATCATATCCAACGTAATCAAATCCACCGCGCGACTATGAACATACGCCAACGCTTCTTCGCCACGCGCGGTTGTCAACACTTCGAAACCTTCCGTGCGCAATTGCAACGCGATCAACTCTGATATATCATGCTCATCTTCCACAACTAACACAGTACGGCGCAATTCTGACGGCGCAATCTCAGGCGCGGTCATTGTAGCAGATACAGCACTCCGCCGAGGTAACACAAATGTAAATACACTCCCCTTCCCAGGTGTGCTTTCTACTAAGAGAGAACCCCCATGCATTTCCACCAGTAACTTAGCGATAGGCAATCCCAACCCAGTTCCAATCTTATCTGCCGAAATAGCCGGATTGTTTACCCGGTAAAAACGCTGGAACAACTTTACTTGCTCCTCTGGAGGAATACCAGGGCCGGTATCTGCAACATCCACCCGTACCGCTTTATCTGTATGAGAGAGTGAAACCGTAATCCGCCCCCCCTCAGGGGTACAAGAAAGTGCATTATTCAGCAAATTGGTGATAATTTGCATCAAGCGCACCTTATCCCCCATCACTGTGCCCACATTGGGTTCCGCTTTAAGGGATAAATGGACACCATACTCAACACATTGTGGTTGTATTTTTTGCACAACGTCCCGCGCAAGTTGCTCCATTTGCACTGAGTGAATATCTAACTCCATTCGTCCGGTCTCAATATGACTGATATCCAATAAATCATTCGTCAATGCTACCAAACGGTCCGCGCTATTCTGCAAAATACGCAAAAAATGCTCTTGTTGCTCATTAAGCGCACCCATAGCACTAAATAGCAACAAGTCGCTATAACCTTTAATGGCCGTCAGTGGGCGCCGAAGTTCATGCGAGATATTAGAAATGAACTCGCTTTTAGCGCGATCATCTTCTATATCCTGGGTTATATCATGGAGCAAGGCTACAATTCCAACAAATTCCCCTACATCTGTCAAAACCGGCGACAATCGCACCTGAACTATCCGCAAGCCAATTTCTATCACCATGTCGGCAAACTGCATATCTAGTCCATAAGAATAGGGATCATTGTATAAGCGATCAATAGCCGATAACAGAGGGAATGGCTCTTGCGCTGACAGAGATTGGAAAAATTTACGCACAGGCTTTCCGAGCACAGTGTCAGTTTCTACCTGTAGCAACTGTACCGCGGCTTGATTGAGGAAAGTGATCTGGCCTGTTCCATCACTGACGACCACACCGGCAGACATCGAAGCCAATACCGAGCGCTCAATGCGAATGGAGACATCGCGCGTGTGGACGTCCGGTGTATTTAACGTACTTGTATGCTGTTCACTTTGAACATAAGTTTCCATTGTCTTTTATCCTCCAACTAAGCATCCAATTCAATGCACGCCACGTGCTTCCGCTTACGTCGTGCATCAAACTGGAGAAATACAGCGATGATTTCCTCCGGTGTCAGCACCTGATGCACAACACCTCGCTCAATCGCCATTTTGGGCATGCCAAAAACCACACAACTCGCTTCATCTTGTGCAATCGTGTAGCCGCCGGACTGCCAGATACGCTCCATACCTTCTGCCCCATCAGCCCCCATCCCGGTAAGGACAACCCCCATTCCATGGGCTTTATAAGTTTTTGCTACCGAAGCAAATAAACGGGTGGCCGATGGGCGCACACCATCTACCAAAGGTGATGTATCTAGCCGAACAATACCACCCGGCCGTACTACCATATGCGCACCCTCCGGGGCAATCAGGACACCTCCCTGTACAATGGGTTCTTTGTCCTGTGCTAATCGCACATTCAGTTGCGTCACACTGTCCAACCATTGTGCAAATCCCTGACCGAATCCCGCCGTGATGTGTTGCACCACCACAATAGGGATCGAGAAATCGGCGGGCAAAGCACGTAGAATCTGATGCAACACCCCCGGTCCTCCGGTGGAGGCGGCGACGGCAATGAGTTGCAGGTCCAGCAGGGTCTGTCGAGTAACTGATGTCAGATTAGATGTGGGATTCGCTGCCAGTGTCACCAATTGTACCCCTGCCATCAATCGAATCGCAGTCACAAGTTCACCCCGGATTGCATCGTAATCCGTCATTGACAACCCCTTGGGTTTCTCAACTACCATCAATGCGCCAGCCGCCACGGCCTGGTCGGCAAGGCTCGATCCGGGACCATAAACATCTCCCGCGACTAACACAATTGGCGTTGGCACTGTATTCATGATCTGCCGGATTGCATCTAAACCGTTCATATTTGGCATATACATATCCATCGTTATAACATCAGGTTTCAGGGTAGCCGTTAATTGCACAGCTTCAATTCCATCCGTGGCCTGCCCCACAATCTCAAATTCCGGATCGCTCTGTAACATCTGCACCAGCAGATCCCGAACGACTTGCGAGTCATCCACAATTAGGATACGAATTCGAGCATCTAACACTGTTCCCATAAGTAATCTAATAAACTTTATCAATAAATCCTATCTGACGCAAAGTTTCCATCAATACGGGAATAGCAAAGGCTCCCTTTGGAATAAATCCGACCACACCAATTTGTTCGCCCAAAGCAATGACTTCCGGATCATCGTGTGTAGTGAACATAATCACCGGAATTTCGGCAGTATCCCAGGAACCGTGCAATTGCTGGCAAACTTGAAATCCATTCATCTCTGGCATCTGTACGTCTAATACAATTAAGTCAGGTTGTGACTCGTGTGCAATCTGCAAACCATGACTTCCATCATAAGCACAGATCACACACAACTCGACCTCTTCCAACCACTGTCTCAAATAAGCCGCCTGGGCACGACTATCCTCAATAACCAGAACTGTTTTTTGTCCCGGCGGGCACCCCATCGTAGCTAGAGACATACGAATCTATCCTTCCGTCATCCATTTGACTAAGGTGATTTTGAGAACGTCAGGAGGAAGTTTTTCCATGTTTAACTCATCAACCATCCATTTGGTATTATCAAGGGTCTTTGTGAGCAGGTCAGAAGACGCCCCCCCCCCGAGGAACACACTATCTCCCAATAGCGTGCCATTTCCTGGTGACACATCTTCATCAACAAAAGGAATTCCATTCGACTTAATATAAATGACACGTATGCCCACGCGCCCGGCATCATTTAAACAATCCATCGTTACGTGACCAGCCGGCGTCCCTTCCAATCCAAGTGCATTTGCCAGCGATGAAGCTGCTAACGCAATACATGCCTGATCCGATAATGTCATTCCCATCGCGCGCGCCAAGTCACGAACCTGCATGCGCATCAGGATCACATCTAAATTATTACGAATAGTAAACATTTGACTATTGCTCATTGATCGCTCCTTCTCGCGCCAGCGTCGTTGTAATCTCGTCCAGAGATAAAATATGCATCGCCGCTCCACGTTTTAATGCAGCACATGGCATCCCACACACAACACAACTGTCCTCATCCTGAACCACTGTCATTCCACCGGCCTGCCGCAACACGGATAGCCCCTCTACTCCATCATCCCCCATCCCGGTCAACATAATTCCCAACGCGTGCGGGCCATAAGCCTGGGCAAGGGAGTGGAACAGGTAATTGGCAGAAGGCCGTAATCCCTTATAAGGTTCCGCCCCACACAGTTCCACTACGCCCAGACGGTTAATCCGCAAATGTAAATCGTCGGGCGCCAATAAAACAGTACCGGGCTGTAGCAACTCCCCATCCTGCGCCAGCTTGACATGTAAAGCCGTGTGCGCGTCCAACCATTCCACCAAACCACTTGTGAAGCCGCGCGTAACGTGCTGAACTACCAGGATTGGCAACGAGAAATCTGCTGATTGCGGCCCCAGAATTTCAGTCAATGCCACCGGGCCACCGGTAGAAGCTGCAATTCCCACGACTTCCACCGCGCGCGCGGCCGGTATGGTTGAGTACCGTCCAAGACGGCCGGCGCACTGCGACTCGTTGGAAACACACATCCAGCGCCGGACAACGGGAACACCAGCCATCAAATACACGTTCTGCAATAATTCAGCATAGATGGTCAAATCACTTCGGAATGAGACTTGGTGTAATGCCGGTAACTGTATCACCGTGAGCGCACCAGCTCGCAATGCCTCAAACGTAAGATCCATGGTGTTGTCCGGTGCGTTATGTTCTGATGAAGCGTCATTCGGAAATGACGTGTCATTCGGAAATGACGCCTCATTCGGAAATGAAGCGCCATTCAGAAATGGCGTGTCATTCGGAAATGGCGCGTTGTTGTTTCCCGATGATGCATTGTCCGTCACCAGAATCACAGGCGTGGGCACTTCCCGCATAATTTGGTGGATCGCACCGATGCCGGATGAAAGCCCCAATACTAACACATCCGGTCGCTGACGACGGGTGAGACGTACCGCATCCGTGCCCGACGCACCACTCCCAACTACCTGTATCCCCTCCGCATTTTCCAGGACAGCAACCAGCAGCTCACACACAGCAGGGACACTGTAGATCACGAGTACGCGGATCGGATTGCCCTCACCCTTCGACATTGGCCTCCTCCAGGTCCGATACCTCATACGTGCGGGGCTTATTCTCTAAAATCCGCAGTTGACGTAACGTTTCCAACAATACCGCGTTGGCAAAATCATCCTTAGGGATAAAGTCTACAGCCCCCAGATAAATGGATTGGCGAAGCATGGCAGGTTCACTGTAAACTGTCAACATCACAACCGGGATATGCGATGTATGTACATTGCTCTGCAATTGCTGGCAAACCTCAAATCCATCCATATCCGGCATCTTAATATCTAGCACAATCACGTCCGGTTTCCAACGCTCTGCCATATCTACACCTACCCGGCCATTCGGGGCACAAACAACCCGCAAGCCCTGCTGCTCCAATAGTTTTTGGAGTGCCATCGCCTGAATCGGACTATCCTCCACAATAAGCACTTTTCTATATGCCATCTCACATCTCCTCAAACTGGTTTCACACATATCACACACGTTATCTTAAACGGTTGCGACATCATCATCTTCCACGAGCACATCCTCGCCATCGTTCAAAATCCGCAATTGCCGCAGAGTCTCCAACAACACAACATTTGCAAATTCATCTTTAGGGATAAAGTCCACCGCGCCCAAATAAATCCCCATCCGACGGTTTGGCACACTGTCATGAGCGGTAAGCACCACAATTGGGATATGGCTGGTATGAGGACTTTCGCGTAAGTAACGGCACACCTCAAAACCATCCATATTGGGCATATTAAGGTCCACAACCACAATATCAGGTCGCCATTGTTGTGCCAACTCCACTCCCACACGGCCCTCTTCAACCCACAGCACCCGCAGTCCATGCTCCTCCAATACCTTTTGGAGTGCCTGGGCCTGAATCGGGCTATCTTCAATCACCAATACCTTTTTGGACACGCCTACCGTACCATTCAAAAATGTCTTATCATTCATCAGACTTACTTCCTTAAACGAGCTGTGCTATCGTCTCTAATAAGTTATTCTGATCAAAGCGACTTTTAACGATATATGCATCAGCACCCACTTCAATTCCCCGCGCCTTATCCTCCGGGGAATCCAATGATGTGACCAAAATAACCGGCACTTTGGCCGTACGTTGATCGCGTTTGATACGTTCCGTCAAACCAAACCCATCCAGACGCGGCATCACCACATCCGAAAGAACCAGGTCAGGGACATCACCGGTAGCGATCAAACTCCACGCTTCTTCCCCGTTAATTGCAACCTGCACCTTATAACCCGCGGCCTCTAACACATTTTTCTCCAATGTGCGCGTTGTCACCGAATCATCCACCACTAAAATCAATCGCTCAGAAGGATCAAACAAATTCGAAGATCCAGGATGCAAAGCTCCCATCATATCTATATCCTCCACTTCATCACCTGATTCTGCCAGAGATCGGTCAGAGCGGACCGGTATGGCCAGAGATCGGTTTGCTCGCAACCCTTGTAAGGTCAACTTAATTAAATCTGCCGCGTTTAATACCAGTACCACATCGCCATCTCCCATCACGGTCGCTCCGGCAATCCCGTTGACGCGGACCAGGGGTCTGCCCAATCCCTTGACCACCATCTCCTGTTCACCGAGCAGTTCATCAACCATAAATGCAATACGACGTTCCGCAGCAGCCATAATCACTATCAGGACATAAGAATCATCCGTAGCCATACTGGCCGGTAAACCAGACAAATCGCCATTTCCTAACGGCGCAGAATACCCGATTACATCCCCCAGGCGTACCAATGGAAATGGACGCCCGTTATAGCGCACCGCCTGATGCCCCCCCAACATCGAAATCTCATCCGCGCGCACACGCAAAATACGTTCGATGGCACTAAAAGGAACGGCAAAGCGCTGTTTGGAAACTCGCACCAGCAAACCCCGTGAACTGGTTAGCGTTAGAGGAATTGTCAACGCAAATGTTGCTCCTACATCAAGTGTCCAATCCACATCAATTCGCCCACCTAATGCTGCCACGTTGCGTCGCACAATATCTAATCCCAACCCACGCCCTGAAACGTCGGTAATAATCGGGCTGGTAGAAAAACGAGCGTTAAAAATCAGCTCTACCAGCTCTCCCTCACTCAATGCCCATGCATCAGGAACGTTGGCCCGGTGGGCGGCGACTCTACGAATGGCCGGAATGTCCAGCCCGCGACCGTCATCAGCAACGCGAATCACAACATCATTCCCCAGTTGTTCGGCCGACAAGGTCACCGTTCCACTTCGGGATTTACCCAAAGCTTCACGCGCTTCCGGCAGTTCAATGCCGTGATCAATAGCATTGCGTAACAGATGGATTAACGGATCTTTAATCTGCTCCAACACACGCTTATCCAGTTCTACATCACCGCCGATCAGATGAAACACCGCTTCTTTGCCCGCCGCCCGCGCCAGGTCCCGCACCATCCGCGCGAACGGAGCCGTAATCGTATGCAACGATAACATCCGCACATGCTTAATTTCCTGTTCCAATGCATCAATGACCAGTGAAGTGTGGATGGTGTCATTGGTATACTCGCGGGCAAGCACATTCAACGACGTGTGCATCTGGTAAAATTGCTCCTGGCTGGCACTGACATAATCCAAAAGATAAGAGAGTTCTTTGAGTAACGCACCATTCAAAACCGGCGCGCCATCTCCCTCAAGCTCTCGAATTTTACGCACCAGATGCCCATACACACGGCGAATAAACAACCATTCTTTCTGCCAATCCAACATAGAAGTGTGTACCTGATGCATCTGTTTCTGGCGCTGTTCCGCCCGGATTTTGGCGACCATCAACTCACTCAATTGCGCCATCAGCGCGTCCAACTTCCCCACACTAACCCGGATGGTCTCTTCTACAACATTTGCATAGGGGGCATCGGTACGCGAGACATTGGAAACAGATGGACTCCCCGGCAATGATACACTCCCCTCTATCTCAACGCGCGCGCCAGATGCAGAAACTTGACTATCAGGAGCTGAAGCCGGTAATGCTGTTGGCCTTAAATCGTCAGACTCCGGGAGTAAAATTTGAGTTTCCTCAGATTTTTGAGATCTGGGCGAAGGCACCGGCTTATCACGCTGTTCAGAAGCAGTATGTGGGCGACCATTTCCCTCATCTTTATGTGTTAAAGAACGCTCATAAGGCATCCCCGGCATTACAGAGGGTTTAACATTCTCAGTAGCCGGAATCTGTGTTGCCGGTAAGGGCACATCCTCAACAGGAACAGGAGGACGCGGCCTTTGCAATCGCGCGCTATTCCGGAACGGCGCTACTTGCGGGCGTGATGCCTGAACCACCGTTGGCGATGTCATTGGCGGGGTACCACTTCCAAGCTGCGCGCTACTTCCAGACGGCGCTGCATCCGTTAACTGGAACGCTGCTAACTCTGCTAACGTCTGAAGCACTTGTACCGGCGGTGTTGTCCCACCGGAATCATAGACCGCCTGCACCAACTGAATTGTATCCAACGCCCGAAAACAGGTCGTATACAATTCTGGCGTCAGTGCTAACATGTCTTGCTGCATCGCATCCAGCACATTCTCCAGCGAGTGCGCCAATTGTTCTACAGCAGAGATACCCAACGCGCGCGCTGCCCCTTTCAAACTATGTGCCGCGCGGAAGACCGTCTCCAATGTGAACTGTCGCTGCTCACCGGTGACCTGTTCTTGCTCTAAAGCCAACAACCCATCTGTCATGGTCTGAACATGCTCGGCCAGTTCAGCGCCAAAACTACTGATGAGTTGTTCGCGGATTTTGAGACTTAAAGACACGGTATGTCACTCCCTTGGTGCAATGTTGATGTTGTTCAATCTAAAATTTGTAAGCCTTAAATTTCGTTTAGAGTTGATATTGCGAAACCACCTCTGTCAAACGCCGGGCCAATTGATTCAAATTCTGCGCAGCGCGTTCCATTTGGCGCGTACTCACAAGACTCTGCACGGTCGCCTGGTCAATGTTCTGCATCGCCAGCGCGATTTGTTCAATGCCCGAAAGTTGTTGTCGCCCGCTGGCGACGACCTGTAGAGCCGCCTGTGCCGACTCGCTAATCACACTTGATAATTGATCAATAGAGCGATCAGCTTGCGCTGCCAGTTGTACCCCGTGATCCACCCCCTTAGTACCTTCCTCCGTCGCCATTACCGTAGCATTTGTGGCCTTCTGAATCTCCGAGAGAATCGCCTTTACCTGCGCCGTCGCCTGGCGCGACTGTTCGGCCAAATTACGCACCTCTACCGCCACAACCGCAAATCCTTTCCCATGCTCACCCGCGCGGGCAGCTTCCACAGAGGCATTCAGAGCCAAAACATTCGACTGCGCTGCAATCTCACTCACGGTAGCAATGATTTCACCGATTTGCTGGGTCTGCTCTGACAGGGCGAGGATATTCTCAGCGATACCCTCAACGCGATCCTTGATCTGCTCCATACTCTCAATGGTAGCTTGCACTGCCTGTTGTCCTGTCTGGGACACGCTCACGTTACGTTGCGCGGCTTTTGACACCTCTTGTACCCGCAACGAAGATTGCTCGGCGATTGTCTTTAACTCATCCACCGTCGTTGTCGTCTCTGAGATAGCCGCCGACTGCTCACTTGCACCGGCCGCCTGTTGCGCGGTCGCCGTGAGAATCTCGGCTGTTGCCGAACTCAAATTATTTGCCGCATCACGAATCTGCAAGATCATCTGCTGCAAACTCATTGTCATCTCATTCAAACCCTGCCCTAAGACAATCAGGGAATCATCCTCCATTTTCCCATCTCTTTCCAGCGACAATCGAGCCGACAGATTACCATGAGCTACCTGCTCAATATAGGCAATATATGATTGCACCATCGAATCCAAGTATTCGCGTTGTTCAACTTTAGAACGCCGGATAAAAGCCTCCTGCGCCGTTACATTCAACCGGATCATCAAAGATATGAGAAGAAATATCCCAATAAGAAAGGCCAGTGTAAATCCATAAACCAGTGACGAATCAAGCGGTGCAAACCAGCGAAAAGGGAAAAACTGCTGCCATGTCACCGCAACGATGCTTAAAACGATACTCCCCACTGTAAACCATAAACTAAGCCGGAGGCTGAGGACGAGACTACTCATCAACATCACCAACACATAGCCCAATATTGCCGGCAAGATAAGTTCCGGTAATAGAACCTCTATCCCCACACAGAGCAGTAACAACAACCACAAGATTAAATGCATCCCCAAACTACTCTGCCCCCGCCGGTAAAACATAGGATATGCGCCTACACCAACGGTCAGGACTAAAAGCAATACTGCCATTCCTAGCAGTTGAGTATACTGGTGGAAAGATAACCAGGTCATCAAAGTCGCTAAGGTGAACAGCCCCACACCCCATATCACACGCCGCATTATACCCAATCCAAACGCAGCACGGCGGTCACGGATCTGCTCCTCAACACGCGCTATATCAATATGATTCACAGAGTCGCTAACTTGACGCGCGCCTGGGGCGTCCATTTTCTCTGTCATCGTCACCATTTCAAAACCTCCCTCGAAATAACAATGTGCCCTTCAGAAAGGGCGGGCCATATCCGAATGGCGCACAATCAATCGTTCATCAGACAACAATACAAGCAAATCCAAAATCACCCATAAATCATTTTGGGGTTTAGATTTTTGATTTTGGTCATCATTCCCTTGTATGCGCGCAACTTGCGCTGGTTCAATCACCCCGCGCACATAGTCCGAGCGTATATCCAAAACGATCACCTCATCCGCAGCTTGAATATCATTCACCGGTACCGTGTGTACCGTCAACACATCGTCCACTAATAAGACCAATGCGCCCTCCAAATAAGTATTATTCGAATAAGCGCCGTTTCCCAACGACACATCCGAATCAGCCGGCACGCCAATACTCACCGAGGTATCCGGTGTTTCTATAACCACAAGATACCCGGTATATACGTCCAATGCACCGTTCGAATATGCTTCATAAGGCACACTCTCCCGTTCTAAACGCGGTACGCCCAAAAAACGCCGCAAGTCTATCACCGAAAGAATCCGGCCTCGGATATTCACCACCCCCGCAATCCACTCTGGTGTGCGCGGCACAGGCGTAATGCGCGCAACGGGTTTAATATCAAATACATAGGTAGCTTCAAGTGCATAGACTCCCCGGCCCAAACGCACTAACACCCAATCAATCTGTTCACCGGCCTCGGTTTGCACCACTTCACGCGCGAGCAAAGCAGCTCGCCGCGCCCAAATACGCTGCATCTGCTCCTGGGTCATCTCATCCTCATCGCGGAGACAAGGATCCCACACGGGTAATCTTACATCCATTTCAATCATCCCCCGACATTTTCCAACTCTAAATTTTTCAAGTTGAGATTTCCCTAATTTCCCATATAGCGCGCCACTAACACCAATGTATCATCTGTGCCGCGCGCGTACTGTTCATAGATTTGCTCTGCAATTGCTTGTGGGGAAGCCATTAAGTCTAATCCACGCGCAAAACCACTACGAACACCGTCGGAAACAAAGACCAATATATCTCCAGGAGTTAGGGGATGTATCGTTGCACGCAATGTGGGCAGTCGATACCCCACTGTACCTCCCCGCAACAATAACGACTGACGAATGAGATTGGCATCATCGTCAACGGTCCGTCCGGGAACAGTCCGTTCGGAAACGGGGGGATGTTTGGCATGGGTATGCTTTCCGGAAAAGCCCTGCCGCTCAGAAGGTGCATGTAACAGTAAACCCTGCACATTCCCCACTCCGAGCCACGTCATCGTCCCTTTAGGCGCATTAAATGAAGCCAGGCTCATCACGACGCCGCGCGATCCAACCAGTTCTTGATGACAACGTTTAACCAATAAATCAACACTTTCATGCGCGTGACGTTCCAGGACTGCGACTGCGGCTTTCGCTGCCACCGCAGCCTTATCTCCATGCCCCAATCCATCCACTGCCGCGACCAAGACCCCACTAGAAAAGGGTTTAACTAAGTATTGATCGCCCGATTCCTCATAACCTTCTAATGCCCGCAACACCACTCCCCACTCAAGCAATGATGGCGCAGTCTCACTGGCAGAAAGTGGGGCCTGTATTGGGGTAGGTTCAGATACATGCTCGTCTAATCTTAGTCCTAACACTCTCGTCATAGCTCCTCCCACTACACTTTCCACTTCGTCATTGTGACTGTGGTTCCACGCCCCACTTCGGTTTCAATCTCAAAGTCATCCATCAACCGCCGCGCCCCCGAAAGCCCAAGTCCCAATCCGTGGCCGGTGGAGTAGCCATCTTTCAAAGCCATCGTTACGTCAGGAATACCCGGTCCCTCATCCATAGCTATCACGACAATACCCATACGTCCTTCTTCCTCCACCAGGTCAAGAATGACTTCACCCGAATAGGCATGATCGAGTATATTATGCGCCACTTCCGCAATGACCGTAGCGGTAACAAACTGCTCGGTGCTGGAAAAACCAAACTGTTCTGCCAATAGACGCCCTTTTTGACAGGCCACCACGACATCAATATCATTTCTAATGGGCACATGCAGCGCCTCAAGTAATTGCTCCATCATTGCCGTCACCTCACTCTCCAACTCATACCCACTTTAACGCAAGTTTAACCATGTTTGTTATGGAGACAGGTTGGAAAACCAGTTCCCATAACTATCTTAACGCAACCATTTCACTCCGGTGATTTTCGTTCCCACACCGGCCACCGAGTTCACATCAAACTCATCCATGATGCGCTTGGATCCCGATATACCCAATCCCATCCCCTTGGATGTTGTATACCCACCGGTTAGCACCAGATTCACATCATCAATTCCCGGCCCTTGATCTTGCGCAATGATTTTGATACCCTTTCGCGTCCCCGTAAACGGGATGATGTTAATCAATCCTCCCTTGGTATACAGCACAATATTCCGGCCCAGTTCCGAGATCACTACCGCAATTTTCGTCGCTTCCGGCGTGGGGAATCCCAGATCAAGCGCCATTTCCAAACCCTGACGCCGCGCCCGGACCACATCCATCACGCTGTTGATGGGCAAACGCATCGGCACTAAACGATCGCCGGAGTTCATCTCACACCCCTCGCAAATCGGCAGTTAGCAGATTTGCCCCGGCCGGATCCCAACCCCAATGATCTTCCGAATTCACACCGGTCGTGCCCATCATTGTAAAAGGAGTGCTATCTTCACCGGCCCCGTCAGTTGAAAAGGCGTCATAATTGTAGATATCCGTATATTCCCGCTGATGCGAGCGACTTAAAGCCAAGGCATCATCCAGGTCCAATACCGCGTGAATATGGGGCAATGTCATCCCCAACTCCACCATAGTCTCGATCACTGCATCTTGAAGTCCGGAGACAATCACATCCGCGCCCATTAACCCCACCATATCCGCCGTACTTTGAATAAACCGGCCAAAGAAGCTATCACAGATATCGACCAGGGAGAAATCCAACATAACCCACCGCGAGTGATAGCGACGAATATCACTCACAATTTGGCGGCGCAAATGCAATACTTCATCATCCATCAAATCACGGGGCACAGCGACCAGCAACAAATCCTCTAATTTCTGTACAGTTGTTGATGCATCCATTCTATCCATCTCCTTCCTGCTCACATACCTGCCAGGTGGCCCGGTTGGAAACCGGCTACAGTAGATTGAGAGGTGACCGCAGCGCGAGGTACACCCGTTAGAACCGGCCCGTCATTGTTAACGGGAGCGCGACCACGCGTGACCTCAATTCCCAACAGATGCAGTGCAAACAGCAGCCCGGTTTGTAAATCACTCAACGTTTGCACATCGTGCCAATCAATCCCCAAGTCTACAATCGTCTCCGCGACGGCGTCAGAAATACCGGTCACAATCGTGCGCGCACCTTTCAAACGCGCTGCCTGAATTGTCTTATTCAAATGGTTAGCGATGCCACTGTCCACAAGGGGCACACCGGTAATATCCAACAACACAACTTTCGCGCGATACATACTAATACCCGTTAATAGTGAACGCATCAAATCCTTAGCCCGCAATGAGTCAATGCTACCGATCAGGGGAATCACAATAATTCGATCCACCAACGGAATAATGGGCGTCGAAAGTTCCCTGAGCGCCTCGCGTTGCGCCTCAATCGCTTCCCGTTGGAAACGCGATCGTTCGATTTCCGCGCGTTTGCGTTCTGTAATATCCTCATAAAGTCCCAGTACCCCAAACACGATCCCATCCGCGTCATACATCCGAATTTTGCTGGTTCGGACCCAGATGTCCTCACCTTCGGGCGTAGAAAGCTGTTCCTCTACATTCAATTTCGATTCCCCGCTCTCAATGACATGCTGGTCATCCGCCACATAGAGGTCTGCTTCCTCTGCCCACGGCATATCAAAATCGTTCTTTCCCACAATCTCATCGGGATCGGTGAAGCCGGCCTCAGCAGCGAAACGACGATTGCACCCCAGGTAAACCGAATTCCGGTTTTTCCAATACACCGACATAGGAATGTTATCAATGATTAACTGCATCAACCGCTGTGAAGAGCGCAACGCTACCTCAACCCGGGCGCGCTCGGCCATTTTTTCAAAAACCTGCTCCCCCCACGCTTCTAGTTCACGCACACGCTGGCGGGCGGCCTGCAACTCGGCAACAAGTTGCTCTTTCGTTTTACCGGCATCCTCAGTTTCAGAGAATTCTACATTCTGATGTTGCAATTCACCCGCCATAGCCATTCCTCCGTTGCCCACTTCCTAACGTCAACGTATATCCCAGGCTGTGCAAAGCAGCCATCAGACCGGTCTGTAAATCACGCAACGTAATAATCCCCGACCAATCAATGCCCAAATCCACCACCGTCTCGGCAACCGCGTCCGAGATGCCCGTAATAATCGTGCGCGCCCCCTTGAGCCTGGCAGCCTGGATCGTCTTGTGCAAGTGATTTGCCACCCCGCTATCCACAATTGGCACCCCGGTAATGTCCAGGATAACGACCTTCGCCTGGTGTTCCCGGATGCCTGCCAACAAATTGCGCATAATGTCCTTCGCGCGCAAGGTATCGATGCTACCGATTAACGGCATCACAATCACCCCTCCTCGCCCATCTGGCGCGTTGATCACGGGGATGATGGGGGTGGAAAGCTCTTGGAGCGCGTGCTGTTGCGCCTCAATGACGGCCTGCTGCAGCCGCTCACGCTCTGTTAATTCGTGTTGGAGTGAAGAATATAACCTGGCATTGTCAATCGCCACCGCCAGTTGATCGGCCATAGATTGGTTAATGGCAATGCTGGTCTCATCGAACGCTTCAGGTTCGACACTCTGCACACTTAACGCTCCGATCACTTTCCCCCGCGAGCGCAACGGCAACGCCAACTCCGAGCGGGTATTTGGCAGCACCGGGTTATTAAAACGCACCGCTTCTTCGCCTACATCTAGCGCGATACGTGCCTCAGAATGAGATACACACTGCCCGATCATAGAGGCCCCGCCAACTTCCAATTTGTGATTGCGGGCCAGCATTTCTTGCCCCGCTTCGCCTGTACCCGCGCACAAAACCGCCATCCCCCGGTTAAAGTCAACCAGGAAAAGCCCAACGTAATACAGATCAAACGCCTCGCGGATTAACTCCACCGACTCGCGCATCAACTCATCAATATCCAAAATGGATGCCGCAGCCCGGCTCACTTCAATGGCGGTGTGCAACTGGATATTACGGCGCTGTAAAGCATCCGCACTCTGCTTACGCGCAGCATCTAAAATCCGCAACTCTTCAATGTATGCCTGGGCAGCAGATAACGATTCCACCAATTCTTCATGTGTTAACTGTTCTAAATCCATTATTGTCTCCATAATTTCTGTTCCTTTCTCAATTTTTCAATCAAGATATTGTGGATGCAGACATCCGCGCTTCTGTTCCCACAGGCAGTTGGGCACGCCAGCGCTGTTGCTGGCGCGCAATCGCCTCCCGCAACCGGCCCACCGTAATCCCCCCAGAATCAGACACAACATCCTCATCCATACGTACATTCAACAATCGCCTGGCATTTTCCAGTGATTTCAACGCCTGGGAAAACTGACCCTGATCGGCGTATAAATTCGCCAATCCGAAGTGTCCCAAAACATACGTGCGATCCAGGTAAATCACTTTTTTCATCATTTCTATCGCCTCATCAATGCGCCCCTGATGCTGCAAGACCAAAACCAACGTGTAATAAGCATGTAGGGCCAGTTTATCTACCGATAACGCTAGACGGCACCAATCTTCCGCTTCCTGCCAACATCCCAAATTTGCATAAGCCTGGCCCAACAAAACATAAACCTGGTGGCTTGGCCGGAGGCCGGCTACAGCGCGAGAGTCCGCCACGATCCCCAGTAAAACATCCCGCGCCAGTTCTGGATGCCCGTACTCTAAATATTGCCTGGCCCGATCTACCGCATCCCCTCCAGCCGTACTGCCAAGGGGGATGAGGGATGAAGGTGAAGTATTATGAGACGATGAGGCGTCATTCAGAAATGAGGCGTCATTCAGAAATGCCGGGGCATTTTCCAGGAGATCGTCATTTTCTAATAAGTGTTCCACTTCAACGGGCACGTTATCTAACGGAACACCGTCTCGCCGGTAGAAGATCGCATTGGCATAGTTGCACACCTGGAAGTCACGATACAGCGTCAACGACGGTTCCGAATGGCCCACCACCAGCCACCCCCCCTCCACGAGCGTATCATAGAAACGCCCGATGACCTGCTTCGTCACCTGCTGGCTGAAATAGATTGTGACGTTCCGGCACAGAATCAAATCCATCGCGACCGTGTTGTTCAAGTAGGCCGGATAAATATCCTCCGCCAGATTCAGATATGAAAACGTTACCATCCGCTGTACCTCTGGCAGGAGAACGTACCGCTTGTCCTGCGAACGGAAATAGCGATGCCGCAGCAACTTTGCCCGGTGCTCACGAAAAGCCCAAGCTCCATAACTGGCCCTGCGCGCGCGTCCCAACGCCTCTGTATTGATGTCTGTCCCCAAAATTGTGATCGTCCATTCGTCCACATCCGGCAACAATTCGCGCAATAAAATCGCGATAGAATAAGGCTCTTCCCCACTCGCACACCCCGCGCTCCAAATACGCAACACGCGCGATTCACGATGCTGCGCGATCATTTCCGGCAGGACGTGCGCATAGAGGGCATCAAATTGCGGTGAGTTACGGAAGAAGTGTGTCTCGCTGATCGTGACGGCATTGATGAGCCGGTCCATTTCCATCGCCCCTACATCCCGATCCAACAGTAAACGATAATAGTCATCTAAGTTAGAAAACGTGGAGGCCGCAAACGCCTGTCGCACACCTATTGCCAACTCCATCTGGCGCGTCTTAGAAAAGTACATTCCACAACGCTCCAAAAGTAATTGGTTGAAGCGCATATAGTCCCGTTCACTCAACTCTGGAATTTCACCCACTGCGCGGTCTACCACGATATTCATACCGCCTCCTGAACCAGAGCCTCTCCACCATCTGCCGAGTCCGAGTTAACTCCAAGTGCCACGCCATTCAAAATTTGCGCGTCCAACTCACCGGCAGTGAGAAGTTGTTCCATATCGAGCAATAACACCGTTCCCAATGACGTGCGCGCAACCCCGGTCACAGCTACGCTTACGTTCCCTCGTTCATGAAAACGCGCCGGCAAAACGTCGGCCAACTGCATCTTCTGTTCAGGTACTATCGCCAATACTTCGATCACCTCATCCACAATCAGCCCTAATTGGCGCACCTGGGCGCCAGTTTGCTTCGCCATATTCACCAGAACCATGTGGGTATGCAGGCGCAACGGCGTTTCGGCCAATCCCAACTGGCGGCGCATATCCATCACGGGTAGCAATATGCCGTGGACATTGATAACCCCTACTATCGCCGGGTCCACTTGGGGGATAGGCGTAATGGTGACCATATCTACAATTTGCACGACCAGGACAACCGGTAATGCATAAAGCTGCTGCCCCAGGCGAAAAACCAACACATTCTCACCAGTCATCTCGGTCGAAGAGTAAACGTCGGGGCGGTTAGGTTGGAGATTGGCCACAGCATCCGGGGCAACCTGGTCAAAGGCCGGCAATAGCGCGGTTTTCAAAGCGCGGGTTCTTTTCGCCACAGGCCTACACCCCCACCTGCATGCCGGCCGCCAGTGCAGGTTGCGCTTCTACCTGTTCCGCCGCCAGATCACCCCATAAAATCGCGCGCACACGCTCGTTGAGAGAATCAATGGCAAACGGAAAATCCAAGTGTAAAATTTGCACATCCAGACCAGACTTAAAAGGTTTGTCAGAAATAACCAGGATGGGCACGCGGCCAATGCACCTGGTCAATGAGGCCCGCGCCAGCGCGACCAACGGTTCATTGACCGGAGAACTCATCGCCACAACGATTAAATCAAAGGCACATCCATCCGCCACGCGCTGCCGGGGTTCCGCTCCTCCCGCCGGTACACACACCACCTTTACCGGTTGCCGCTGTACCAGGTTGACTTCAATTGCCCGCGCCAGGCCATCGTTATCGCTAAGAATAAGAACTTGTTTTCCTTCGAAAGCTACGTCTATGTTCTCCATACGCCATCCTATTCACAACTTTCAAGAGCAACCTCCCTGTACACTCACACTGACCTAACCTCAATTTTCAGGCAGGTTATATATCTGTATTACGTTCCTATCATAACAACACAAGATTCCACAGACGTTACAAAAAGGGGCAATCATGTTCCAAAAGCGTTCCAATGTCTGGTGGAGCATAGCGTAAGGATGAAGAGAAATGCTGATCGTATTCCGGATGCCTTTGTGGTGTTGGCTCCAACAAAAGCGCGCATCCGGCCCCTACACTGAGCATAGAAAAACACAAAAGAGGCCGCGTGTATCAAAGATACACGCGGCCTCTAAGAGATTGGACCAGTCTCCAGTGCTAACCCAAGGTCTACAGTTTGAGCTACCGTAGCCTAAATCATACTCAAATATGCAACAGACTGGCCCAATCTAGGTAAGGTGACAACTTGGGTTATTATAATCAACCTAATCATTCATCATAGACAAAAGCTGTAGCCGCGCTTTCCATAGCGCGTCTGCCCTGACTATCTCGACATCATCGGCGATCCCGCCCGGTTTGAGGGGGCCGACCAGGTGTGGAGTTACGTCGGCTTCGCTCCTGTCAGCCACGGCTCCGGTGATACGCAACACGTCGGGCCTATCTCCCAGCGCGGCGCCACCCACCACCGCCATGTCCTTACCTGGCTCGCCTGTCTGGTCGCCGGCCAACATCCCACCTTTGGCCAGCATTTCATCGCGGCCGAGGAACGCGGGCACGGCCTCTGGGGTGCCGCCATTCACACCGCCCACAAACTGCACCGCACCTGTTTCCGCTTGCTCTGCGATGACCGCCCCTATCACGACTCCGTTCCCCAGGACGACTTCCCCCGCTGGCGCGCCTACTGGCTTGCCTATCGCCACCATCGTCGCCAACCGCAGCGCTATCCTCATCCGGGTGCTTGGCGGGCCACGGCGCCATAAAAACGTGCCAACGCATTGGGCGTTGGCACGGTAACCAACGGGCACGCGGCTTAGGACACTTTACCAGCGGGCCAGCTCAGCGTGGGCGTGGTGGCTGCGTCGCCAATTCCCTTGACCTGAAGCCAATTC
>JAFGFI010000021.1 GCA_016931185.1 Anaerolineae bacterium | reverse complement strand
GGTCAAATTCTCCGGCGGCACCTACTCCGCACACCCGGCCTCGCTCTTGGCCAGCAAAACGATGATAGCTTACCTGGTGGAACATGAAGCCGAGATCTACCCGCGCCTGGCGACCCTGGGAGAGCGAACCCGGCAAGCCATCGAAGCGGCCTTTGCCGAAGCCGGCATTTACGCGCGCTGCACCGGTTACGGCAACAGCGCGCTGCCCGGGAGTTCCATTTTTATGCTGCACTTCCCCCATCGAGAAGGACAATCCCTCGCCACACCGGAAGATTTATTCGATGCCCATATCTGCAACACGGCCCTGAGCCAGGACATCTTACTCCTCGCGCTGCTATTAGAAAACGTACATCTCCTCTATGGCCACGGTGCGCTGGCTACCGTGCATACTGAGGCAGACATTGCCTTTTTCTCAGAAGCCTGCCACAAGGTAGCACGGCGATTCAAGCCTTATCTGTAACAGACAATTAGTGTTACCGGGCCTCTATCACACTCGTCTCGCACCACTTTATTGAGATGAAACGGTATTTTTCGTGTGCCGGCGCAGCCGGCACACGAAAAATACCGCCAGCAGCTACCAATTTTGAACCTTTTGGGTTAGCAGTGGTACATGGAAATGACAACCCATGCAACTCAATGAGGCAAAATGTTAGCAAACGTAATGACAAGAAACTTTATGCGACAGGCACGAGGAACACCGGGCACCTGCCAGGCTATGACGGATCCCGAATATGATATCGAACTGATACGACGCATCGCCGCCAACGAAGATGCCGCCCTACGCGAGTTATATGAAGCTTACGGGCAGCGGATGTATGCCTACGCCCTGCACTTAACGCAAACCCCGGCACAGGCCGAAGATGTGGTGCAGGATACACTGGTGACGGTCTGGAAGTCAGCAGGGCGATTCCGGGGCGAGGGGCGCGTTATCGCCTGGTTGTTAGGCATCGTCCATAACACGGCGATGAAGTCGCTCCGGCATCCGTCCCAACCCATCTCGGATGTGATGGAGGAAACGCTGGTTGCTTCCGAACCTCTCCCCGAAGAACAAGTATACCGCAACGAACAAGCTCAATGGATACGACGCGGGCTTCAAAGCCTTTCTCCCAAACACCGGGCCGTTCTTGAGCTGATCTTCTACCAGGGGATGAGCTTAAACGAAGCCGCCGACATTATGGGATGTCCGGTAGGTACGATCAAAAGCCGGTTGAGTTATTCCCGCCAGTATTTGCAGGGTATCTTGAGCCGCAGTTCACAAGTGGAGGACTGGCAATGAACCAACATACAGAATTTGAAGATCTGTTACTCCTGTACGCTGCGGATGCGGACATCCGTGCGGATGCAGACATCGCGGATGCGGACATCCGGGGGGGTGGACGACTTTCAACAGCCGAGCGAAATGCAGTGGAAGAGCATCTGCGTGCGTGCGATGTCTGCCGCGCCGATCTACACCTCTGGCAGGCAGTCGCCAACGAGATCCGCGCCCACAACACAGAAATTCGCATGCCCGACCACCTGGCCGACCGTGCCCTCGCGCAAATCCATGCCAGACCGTCGCTTCAAACTGCCTTCTTGCGCGCGTGGCAACTGCTGAAAGCGCAAGCCTTGTTAATACAATACGAAGTATGGCCGGCCAGTGCAGTTGTCATGTTGATCGGCGTGGTTGTGGCCCTGCTGGCAGAGAAAGTTGGTGTCATCCGGTTCCTCGCGCCTTTAGTTGCCGCCGCCAGTCTGGCCGTTATCTACGGCCCCGAACATGATCCGGCGACCGAACTGGCATTAACAACACCCACCTCACCGTGGAAAATCTTGTTGGCACGCCTGACGTTGGTCTCAAGCTATAATTTGTTACTCACGCTGCTTGCCAGCCTAGCATTGCTCACGCTCATCCCCCCGGCTATGTTCGGCACACTGATCTTAGAATGGTTAGGTCCATTGACTTTCCTTTCAGCCCTGGCCTTGTTGCTCTCGCTGTGGATGCATACTAGCAACGCTGTGACCATCGTTTGTAGTCTCTGGTTCATCCAATATCTCTATTCTTCCCAATTCCTGGGAATGTGGAATATGCCGGCCGGTTGGCAGGTTGGTTTCTCGGCCTACCAGCAGTTCTGGGAAATGCCTGGGTTATTATTACTTCTTTCATCTTTGCTATTTGGCGCTGCATTGGTGTCAGTTCAATGGCCTGTTGGCCGGGCTATCAAACCTTAGGAGAAAAAATATGGCTCAATTCTTAGGCGTTGTTCACCACGAATTCAATATGTCTGTCCGCCGCAAAGGACTATGGATTGCATACGCATTGGTCTGCCTGTTCTTCGCTGTCTCGCTATTCGGTCCCTCCTACGACGGTCCCCATGATCTCTTTGTCAACGAGAATGTCTGGCAACAGGCAGGAGAAATGGTTTACCTGTTCAACATGTTGATACCGCTGATCGGCGGCATCCTGGCTGCCGACCGTATGCAGCGCGATATCCAGCTCGAGGTGCGCGAACTTCAAAGCAGTACACCTCAGAGTTACTGGAGTTACATTCTAGGAAAATATACCGGCGCCCTTCTCTCAATTCTTTTGCCTATGTTACTATGGATAGTAGGGGTCGGTATTTTTGCTATCGTCGCTCGACAAGCGCCGCCGGCTCTTATCGGAACTTTACTCCTCGCCTTCCTGGCCATCGTCGTGCCATCCTTTGCGTTCGTCATTGCCTTTTCACTGGCATGTCCGCTGGTAATGCCCTTGCGTGTTTATCAAATCTTATTCACCGGCTACTGGTTCTGGGGAAATTTTATTAGTCCTAACGTATTGCCAACCATCAGTCACACGTTATTGAACGCCAGTGGAATTTATGCCCAACAGGGATTCTTTATGGGATCGGGGAGAACTGCCGCCGAAGTTCCATATACAGCCCTCGAGGCCTGGCTCAACATCTTGGTATTGGGACTATGTGCCAGTGCTGCCCTGTTCACACTTAAACACTATCTGGCCTGGAAATCGAACCGGGCATAAGGAGACTCTTATGAAACGCACTTCGCATCATTTCCAAGTAGCACATTACACATTGCTCACCTACCGGTTAGATCAACTCTGGCTGCCGGCCGCTTTTTGGGCCTTGTTCATTATCATTGTCTTGTTCAGACTCGAACCTGAGGCAAAATTCAATATGACCCGCGCCTACCTGGGCACTGTTATACCTCTCATAGGAGGCATTATGGCTTCCTATGCTGTGTTAGATGACCCGGTCCTGGAACTACGCTTCACCACTCCCACCCGCGCCGGACAGCTCCTGGGCGAGCGACTAGGCTTAACGTTGATCATTCAGATTATCTGCGCGCTCAGTTTCCAGGGGTTGGCACTGATCCTGGGCATAGATTTGTCGCCTTTAGGAAACTGGGGAGCCATTCAACTCGCATGGCTTATTCCGACATTAGTTTTGATAGCACTTGGCTGTACCGGCTCAATACTGGCCGCGCAGACAATGATGGGGGCATTTCTGACCAGCTTTATCTGGCTAATGGAAGTGTTAGCCCGAAACTGGCTGGCCCAAAACAACGGGCGCTATATCCTCATTTTTATGGGCGTGCTGATGCCTACCCACCCCTCGCTGGGTATGAATCAATGGACCCTGATAACGCTAACGTGTATCTGCCTGGGGATAACCTGGGGACTGTTACATCATCAAGAACGATACATTTAAAAGGAACTCAACAATGATTGAAATCTCTAAACTTACAAAGACCTATCATACCAATGGGCACGCGGTACGGGCACTCAATGGAATTGATCTGCATATCGGGACAGGTATGTTCGGATTGCTGGGGCCTAATGGCGCGGGTAAAACCACATTGATGCGCATTCTGGCGGGTATTGTCAACCCTAACAGTGGAGAAGTACATATAGACAATCACGCCCTGGCAACCGAAGCAGGTAAACAGGCCATCAAATCTATGCTGGGTTATCTACCGCAAGAGCTAGGGCTATACCCGGAATTGACCGCCGCGCAATTCGTGGATTATATGGCGATCTTAAAAGGTATGGATGATCCCCAAACACGTCACAGCAACGTCGAACGGGTGTTGGATATGGTCGGACTCGGCCAATCTGCCGGACGCAAGCTCAAAGGATTTTCAGGGGGAATGAAACGACGGGTCGGCATCGCGCAGGCCCTGGTCAATAATCCCAAACTACTGATCGTAGATGAACCCACCGCCGGCCTCGACCCTGAGGAACGCATCCGCTTCCGCAATCTATTGGTCAGATTGGCGGCAGACCGCACCGTTATTCTCTCCACACACATCGTGGAAGATATTGCGCAAACATGCCGCAACATTGCGGTGCTGGCACATGGAGAAGTCATCTTCCAAGGCAGTCCCGCCGAACTCATCCAATCTGCCGTAGGCCATGTTTGGACTTTGATCGATCCTGATAGTACCGAAAAACCCAATCACGACTTGACGGTCGTTTCTATGCTGCATCTGGCCGAAGGCATTCAGTACCGGTTGGTAGGGGCAAGTGCGGACACATATCCGGCAGCGCAAGCAGCGCCTCCCGGCCTCGAGGATGGCTATGTCTGGTTAATGAAAAATGCGGGGTATGCCATAGATACGGTATAATTAGGGTCTATGCTGGAATTGCATGACCTGACCTTTGCCTACCGGGAGTCCACTTCCAGGCGGGAGCGGACTCCCAGGCGGGAGCGGATTCCCGGGTGGAATTCTACTTCATACCAGCCTCCCGTCTTTGCGGCATTTTCCTGGCGTGCGAAGCGGGGGGAAGTATGGTCTGTATTAGGCCCATCGGGATGTGGCAAAAGCACGCTGTTGATGCTATTAGCAGGCCTGCTCCAGCCACAACGGGGGAGCGTGTTCATCGATGGTGAGAACATCGTGCGCCCGCGTCCCCGCACAGGTCTCATTTTACAGGAGTATGGCTTGTTGCCCTGGGCTACTGTGCGCGAAAATGTAGCCCTGGGTTTAAAAATCCGCCGTTTCTACGGGCCAGATGGTCGCCATGTACCCTATGATGAACAAACACACCATAAAAAAGTTCACCCGGAAGCATACGCCTATCTCGTAGATCATTGGTTAGCACGCCTGGGTATTGACGGCATAGCGGATGCCTATCCGGGACAAATTTCCGGCGGACAGCGGCAGCGAACCGCCATCGCCCGCACGCTTGTCCTTGCACCCGACTTATTACTGATGGATGAACCCTTTTCCGCACTCGACGCCCCTACCCGTGAAGGATTACAATCCCTCACATTGGAACTATGCGCCGAAGCCGGACTAACCGTGGTATTAGTCACACATAACATCGAGGAAGCAGCCTTTATGGGGCAGCATATCCTGCTCCTCAGCCATCCCCCCAATCAAAATCCTATCATACTGCACAACATACACCCTAACACGCGCGCCTATCGCAACTCGCCGGCATATCAGGCCACACTGTCACGGCTGCGCGCAACCCTGTAAATCTCGATACGAAACATGATATATATGAAGGGAGTTCACTGAAAAAAAACCGGGGATCTTACCGCAGAGGCACAGAGATCACAGAGATTTCAAACCAGAACTTAATAAAATTAATTTTTTGGAGTACGAAAATAAATTTCTTACATATCATTTGGAATTTTCTCCGCGTCCTCTGCGACTCTGCGATAAATAGTGCCCTTTTCAGTAGAGTTATGAAAAGCACACTAAAATTATTTTTAATGAACTTAACGGATCAAGCAGAAAAGAATCCGCTCCATTTCGTTCAATCCGTTGAGAGATCAAAGAATATCAATATGCGTCTGGCATATAAACGATGGGGTATCCCGGTTAATGAGACGTTGTGACGTTTTACTTGCTTTCATTTTACTGTGCCTGCTATGGCAGGGTATCGCCCTCATCGTACAGCGCCCCATTTTACCCACGCCAGTGACGGTTATGTATACTTTCCTGCGCGAAATTCCTCATGAACTGGGCCGGCACTTCGGCTATAGTCTTTTTCGTGTGGGCGCAAGCATCATGCTATCCATCGCATTAGCAACCCCGGTAGGCCTGGTATTGGGGCAAAGTCAACGACTCAACCGTATTTTTGCACCGTTTATCTATCTGATTTACCCTATCCCGAAAGTGGTCTTGGTCCCCGTTATCCTGCTTTTCCTGGGTGTAGGAGAAATCCCCAAAATTGTTATCATTACGATGATCCTCTTCTTCCAAGTCCTGGTACTTGTGCGCGATGCGGCTGCCAATATCCGACCAGAACTGCTGTTGAGTGTGCGCAGCCTGGGCGCAGGCCGCCGCGCGCTCTTCCGTTTCGTCTATCTACCCGCCAGCATTCCCGCCATCCTCACTGCTATACGCCAATCTATAGGTACTGCCGTCGCCGTACTCTATATCGCAGAACTGGTTGCCACACGTTACGGCCTGGGGTACTACATCTACCTCCAGGGCAATACCCTCTTTGACTATTCCAAAATGTACGCGGGCATTGTGGCGATGAGTCTGCTAGGATTAGGGCTTTATTTTGCAGTGGATATAGTAGAATGGCGAATGTGCAAATGGAAGGAGACACTGTAGGATAAGCTTTCTAGTCTGTTAAACAGACAGGGATGTCTATCCTAAACCATTTTCGGAGGGAATATGCAATTTAACAATCTGCGTGAATTTATTACCTGGCTGGAACACCACGATCAATTGGTACGAATTACCGTACCGGTGGCGGCGGAATTGGAGATCACCGAAATTGTGGATCGGGTGAGCAAGGGGTCTTCTGAACGCAATAAAGCACTACTATTCGAAAAGGTAACCCACCATGAGATGCCCCATGAAAATGGCACGCCGGTACTCATGAATATGTTCGGCAGCGCGCAGCGGATGGCATGGGCACTGCACGTAGATCAACTGGATGACCTCATCCATAACCTGGCAAAAGTCATCGATCTACGTCCCCCACAGAACCTCGGTGCAGCAGTTGGACGCGGGATGGAATTATTCAATGCACTGCGGGCAGTGGGACTCAAACCTCGCAAAGTTAAACATGCTCCAGTACAAGAAGTTATCGAGACCCACGCCCCCTCGTTAGACTTTTTGCCTATCCTCACCTGCTGGCCTCAGGACGGCGGGCCATTTATCACACTCCCACAAGTGATCACACGCCATCCAGAAACAGGTACACGCAATGTAGGGATGTACCGTCTACAAAAACTTGATAGCCGTAGACTGCTCGTCCATTGGCAACGGCATAAGGGGGGGGCAGAACATGCGCGGGTGGCGCAGGCCAGAGAAGGAAGAAGAAAAGAAGAAGATAACATCACAAATCACGAATCACGAATTACGAATCCGAAATCGCTTATTCCTGCCGCCGTGGTGTTGGGAGGAGATCCGGCGTGTATTTGGTCGGCATCCGCGCCACTCCCCCCCGATATTGATGAATACCTGTTGGCAGGATGGCTACGCGGGCGGCCCGTTGAATTTGTAGACTGTATTACGCAACCACTCAGCGTGCCCGCCGAAGCCGAGATCGTTATTGAGGGCTACGTTGATCCCAACGAACAGCATCTCGAAGGTCCCTTTGGCGATCACACAGGTTACTACACGCCCATAGAACCCTTTCCCGTCTTCCATATCACTGCAATCACGCGACGGCGTGCCCCCCTCTATCCTGCTACTGTTGTCGGCGTGCCGCCCATGGAAGATTACTGGATGGGCAAAGCCACTGAGCGACTCTTCCTACCGCTGTTGCGTCTTTTCTTGCCGGAAGTCGTAGATTTTGCCATGCCCGCCCCAGGCGTTTTTCACAATCTGGTGTTGGTGAGCATCAAAAAACGATTCCCCGGTCACGCGCGCAAAGTCATCCACGGCCTATGGGGATTAGCACTGCTCAGTTTGGCCAAAAATATCATCGTTGTCGATGAATGGGTGGATGTACAAAACTTCACCGAAGCCGCGTGGCAAGCATTAGGTAATGTGGATTGGTCACGCGACATTATGATCAGCAATGGCCCGGTTGATCACCTGGACCACGCCAGCTACCAACATTCCTTCGGAGGTAAAATTGGCATTGATGCGACGGCAAAATTGCCGGAAGAAGGTTACGCACGGGGCTGGCCTGAAGTGGCGCGCATGTCACCAGAGGTTAAAGCCCGGATAGATAACCTATGGGCAAATTTGTTTAACACCGCTTGACACTCCCTCACACACGGTATACACTAGGGAAATAAAAGGCAAGCTGAACTTTTTACAAGTTTTGCTTGCTCATTCTTTCTAAGTGAAAATTGGATATGAGCTGGCAGCCCAATCCCTATACATATATACGCCTACTAACCGCCACTATCACAGGCAGTGTCGTAATTGCTGCCTGGCAACGATGTTCGAAAACAGAGGCTATTTCCCCAGTAATAGCGATGTTTGCCTCTGCCTGGGCAGCTATGATGCAGGCAGTGAATAAAACCATATTCGAGGTTATTAGCAAAATATCCTGGACAGAATTAGATATTGGTATCGTCACAATCCCCATCGTGTGGTTAGTATTTTCTCTGCTATTCTGGAAATTTTTCCGTCACAAACTCCCAAACTTAATTCCCGTGGCCCGTGATTGGGTCGTAGACAGTATGAACGACGCCATGTTAACCCTTGACATCAACAACCGGGTGTTAGACGCTAATGTAGCTGCGCTCAAATTACTCAATCTTTCAACCTCAGAATTGCTAGGAAAACCACTGGTTGATTTCTTACCCCGGCATAAGGCTTTATTTCAACAGTATATCGATCAACTAGAAGCTCATGATGAAATACGTTTATCCCTGGGAGAAGAAACACATTGGTACGACTTACGGATTTCCCCGCTTTATGACCGCCGTCATCAATTACAGGGGCGTGTAATCGTGCTGCACGATATCAGCGGGCATAAACAACTGGATGCATCCCTCACAGATCAAATCCGCCGCGTAAATCAACTTTTAGAAGTCGCCCGTGCAACCACACAAAGTCCCTCATTAGATGCAACCATGCAGAACTCGCTATCCATCGCCAAAACTATTACCCATGCTGATGCGGGCAGTCTACTCCTGGTTAACGAGCAGGGGGATATTATTCGTAGCACCCTTACCGGGGATAGTGTTCATGCCGATACACGCGAACGCATCATTTCCTATATGACGAAAGAGCGACTTATTGATCCGGTACTGCAAAAGCGAGAAACATTGCTGATTGAAAATACCCATCATGATCCCAATTGGCCTACAATGCCCGAACAATCCTATGAAACTGGTTCGGCGCTGGGTATCCCGATCCACTATGGCGAACGCTTACTGGGCGGACTTATCCTATTACACACCGATCCTTATCACTTCACTCCAGAAGATGCCGAAATCCTCGAAGTTGCGGCCCGCCAAATGGCGATGGTCCTCGCAAATGCACAAACTTATGAAGCGCAACGGCTGGTAGCGGAACAGCAAACTATGCTCTTCGATGTATTACACGCACTACAACGGCCTATGCATCTAAAAGAAGCGATGATCCAGGCTACTGAAGTGATCGCACACTTGACGGGTTGGCCTGTGGTCGCCATTCTTACTGCCGATAAAAAAGGGGAATTAGATGTCAATGCTGCCTCCGGTTGGTTGGCAGAACGCGTATTAGCCCTTCCCCTTTCACACACCACAGGGGAAAACAGAAAACTAAATTCTGAAAAACGTCACTATCCAAGCGCAAAATATATTCTTGATGCCATCCCCGACGAAGTACTCCCTAGTGTCCTGATCATTCCCCTGGAAAGTGCTATCCGGCGCATGCTCCTAGTCGCTGCCGATGATCCAATGGCATTTGAGGGTGACTCCCGGATGCTGGCAAATTCCTTGGGCAGTATTACAGCATTGATTCTACGCAATGCACTGCTTTACGAAAGTGTCAGCACCGAACAACAGCGTCTTGCGGCTCTCATACAGGCTAGCCGTGATGGAATTATTATGGTAGGCACGGACAATCGTGTGTTGGTGATCAATCAAATGGCAATGCGCTACTTAGGCTTAGAAACCACTGCCGAAGTGTGGTTATACAGCTCAGTAATGGAAATTTTAAACACACTGCGTATCTATGCTCCAGAAGCAGCAAGATCAACTCTGAAAGAAATGCGGCGACTCAAAAATGGGGATACGCAAGTAGGGGAAGGAGAGTATCAAATAGGAGGAAGAACCTTACGCTGGCTGAATTTACCCGTTATAGATGGTGAGCGCGCATTAGGGCGGCTGGTCATCCTGTATGACATTACGGAAGAACGACAAATTGCGCAGATGCGAGAGGATCTGACGCACACAATGGTTCACGATATGCGCAATCCATTAACCGGTATTCATAGCGCGCTCTGGTTATTACACCGTCAACTGAAACACACAATCCCTACCAATTACCATACTTTGCTGGATATTTCTCTGCGCAGCACGGAACAATTGGTAGACCTAGTCAACGCTATTTTGGATATCAGCAGGCTGGAGAGCGGGTATATGCCCCTAGAACTGACCATCTTTGCCCTGGCCGATATGGCACAAGACATCATCACTATGCAGGCCACACAAGCAGAACAAAAGGGTATCCAGATCATCAACAGAATCACCCACAATCTACCTCTCGTGCGGGCAGATCAGAACCTGATCAACCGTGTCTTGCAAAATCTCGTCGGCAACGCGCTCAAATTCACCCCCAACGGAGGTATCGTACTTCTCACTACAAATCTTCTGCTAAACCAGGGAAATAAGGAGCCACCGGCTCGCAAAATCCAGGTCTCTATCAGTGATACCGGACCGGGTATCCCGGAAAAGATCAAAGAACAACTCTTCCAGAAGTTTGTGACCGGACAACAGGTAGGAAGCGGGAGTGGATTAGGGTTGGCCTTCTGCAAAATGGTATTAGAAGCTCACAATGAACGTATCTGGGCAGATAGCACACCGGGTGAAGGAGCAACCTTCACATTTACACTGTCAATAGCAGACAAACATTAACCCATCAATCATAAATATCCTATGAGCATTTATCTTTATTTCGTCGCCTTCATCAGCGGATTAGTTTCTCTCGCCTTAGAATTGACAGCCTCTCGTTTATTGGAACCTTTTTTTGGAACCACGAATCTAGTCTGGGCCGCTATTATCGGCATGATTTTGCTTTTTCTCGCCATAGGATACGCGCTAGGTGGCCGGTGGGCCGACCGAGCGCCCCAACCGGCCACGCTCTACACAATTTTAGTGGGAGCTGGCGTCACAATTGCCGCGGTCCCCTTTGCCGCCCAACCCGTATTACGCTTTGCGTCCCGTGGTTTTCTAACGTGGAATGTGGGGCAAATCACAGGCACGTTCATTGCCGTACTCGCACTTTTCTCCATACCCGTGACATTATTAGCGTGTGTCTCCCCTTTTGTAATCCGACTGGCGCTTACGGATGTACGGCTCTCCGGTATAACAACGGGCAAGATATACGCCATTTCTACCGCCGGCAGTTTCCTGGGTACCTTTCTACCTACCTTGCTCTTAATTCCCAATATCGGTACCCGTTGCACCTTCTTATTGCTGGCCCTGTTGACCATAGCAACAGGGCTTTATGGTTTGTGGCATACTGACCGCTCCCGCTTCTGGAAATCAGGTTGGCTCCTTCCATTGCTAGTACTACTCATATATCGTTATCTCCCCATAATATACCATGGGGAGATGATACATCCTCCAACCAGTATCAAACCGCAGCCGGGCTTGTTATACGAAGCAGAGTCCGCCTATAATTTTATCCAAGTGCTAGAAGATGCTAACGGTATGCGCCATCTGTTACTCAACGAAGGACAGGGTATACACTCGGTAACCGTTTCCCCCGAACACATTCTGACCGGGGGGCCATGGGATTACTACCTCATCGCGCCTTATTTTAACAATCCACCTTACACTATCACCGATGTCAAAAATCTGCTGATCATCGGATTAGCCGCCGGCACTACTGCACTACAATATACTGAAATTTACGGTCCTATACCCATTGATGGAGTAGAAATTGACCCGGCGATAGTAAAAGTAGGACGCGATTATTTTGGGATGACACAGCCCAACCTACATGTCCATATTGCCGATGGCCGCTACTTTTTGCGCCAGACGAATCAGAAATACGATGTTGTTGCTGTGGATGCTTATCGCCTGCCCTACATTCCCTGGCATTTAACCACGATGGAGTTTTTCCAACAAGTATCCAGCCATCTTACCCCAACCGGGGTAGTCGCCATCAATGTAGGACATACCCCCGATGATTGGCGATTGGTGGCAGCAATGGCCGCCACCATGAGAACAGTATACCCATCAGTACACGTGATTGCTGTACCAGGTACGCTCAATGCCCTGGTCATTGCTACAGTTCAAACAACAACATCCCAAAATCTCGCGCAAAACCTCAACGAGTTAGAACATCCGCATCTAAAGGCCATCGCCCGCCGCGCGCTAGAAAATTTGCAAACACTTGCTCCCAGCACACTCATCTTCACTGACGATTGCGCGCCAGTAGAACAGTTAACCAATGACCTGGCACTTCGTTATCTACTCGGACAATAACACTACAATACTTAACGATTTCTTAAAAGCTAACTCTCGATTTACATGACAAGACTCACACAAGTATATCCTTTTATCACGTACTTCACACAGATTTTACACACTCTTTTATACACAGACTACGTATAATGCTGACCGATAATGTGCCATTGAGAAATGGCATGATAGCCAACTTATCAATGTGGATGCAGACATCGCGGATGCAGACATCGCGGATGCAGACATCGCGGATGCAGACATCCGACAAATATATTTATGGAGGCATATCTCATGGCTATAACAACTGAGTGTCCGTCTTGCGAAGAGAACATCTCCCTACATGGGAAACTCGAATTAGGGAAGAAGATTCGCTGTCCGCACTGTGATGCGGATTTAGAAGTAGTTGGACTTAGCCCGGTGGAACTTGACTGGGCTGATTACGACGATTGGGATGATGAATGGGACGACGACGACGAGGATGATGACGACGACGACGATTGGTAAATCCTTTTCCTCTCAGTAAATGAGAATATCACGACAAAACGGTCTGTTATTTGGTAGCGGACCGTTTTATCGTAGACTATTACCCACAAAACACTCAAATATCCAATGGACACGTAAAAACGTATCCAATGCCCGACTCAGTAAGAATATAGCGAGGGTGACGAGAATCAGGTTCAATCTTGGCTCGCAAGCGACGTACCAACCCGCGCACCAAATCACGGTCACCCTCACCATCGTATCCCCATATATGTTCAACCAACCGCTCTGTCGGCACAACATGTTCAGCATTAATCATCAGTGTATATAACAGGCGGAATTCCAAGTGCGTCAACCGCTTAGGAGGTGCGTCTCCCAATTGTACAGCCCGCGTTCCAGGATCGAGCGTAACAGTCCCCATACTCATCGTGGGGATGGTAAACAAAGGAACACCCTTAGCCCGCCGCACCAAAATTCGAAGTTGGGCCATCAATAACCGAGTACTAAAAGGACGTATAACCACTAGATCGGCACCAGCATCCAAAAGGGCAATGTGTTCACCTTCAGAAATCAAATCAACTATCATCACTAAGGGTACTGCCGTTTGGCCTCGTAAACGGCGCACCCGTGCCAAAGACGACGCGCCGGGTATGCCCGCTTCAATAGCAAATACTATCAAGTCCACAGGTTTCCTGGGAATTGTATCAATAGCACCATCAAAATTGACAGAACGACTTATGGTTAAACCTACCCGCTGTAGAGCCAATGTAAGTACAGCTGCTTCATCCGGGTCTTGAACCAACAGCAAGCCTTGCATCATCAACCTCCACATGCCAATAACTGTAAACTTGTCTAAGCTTACAATCATACTCTTACCATTGTACCATGTTCCTAAGGGAGTTGACCTCTTACAAATTCGCTTTTATACTTACTCAAAATGTAACTACTCAGCCAGTTGGCTACCATCCGTCGGAGCGGTTAAAGCCACAATTTAAGAGAGTGATTTTTCGTTGCCGCGCTGCGCACGGCAACGAAAAATCACCCTCTTTACCGGCCTTT
>JAFGFI010000291.1 GCA_016931185.1 Anaerolineae bacterium | reverse complement strand
TTACCCATTAACGCGGTGTGTTCACCAGCAGTAGGATGAAAATTGAATCCGTAATTCGCTATTCGTAATTCGCTATTTTCAAGGGAGAAACAATGACCCAACCCTTACGATACCAAATCCGCGTGCGCGGGCATCTTTCTGAGGATAAAGCCTACGGGTTCAGCGGTTTTACACTGAAAAACGAGCCTAATGGCGACACCGTGCTTTCCGGGCTTGTACTCGACCAGTCCGCACTACACGGCATCTTCAACCGCATCCGCGACTTGGGACTCGTATTGGTAGCAGTGCAATGCATGGATGATGAAATTAGCGACGTAAAACGCGAGGCGTGAGACGTGATGCGCGATATAAAAAATAGCTGTTGATGTCTTTGTTATTTATGCGAGGGGAAAATGTTCAAACGCAAACGAAAAGAAGGGATATCATCTTTATCATCCAATGGACATCTTGTAGATTTGCGCCAGGTAGTGAAGATCTATGAAAGCGCAGCGGGGCGATTTGTCGCGCTCAAAAATGTGGATTTACAAGTCCGAGCCGGCGAATTCGTCTCCATCGTCGGCAAGTCGGGCAGTGGAAAGTCCACACTCATCAACATCCTGACTGGTATTGACCGTCCCACATCCGGCGAGGTATGGATTAGTGGTACAGGTGTTCATACATTGGCCGAGGAACAGATCGCCATCTGGCGCGGACGCACCATCGGCGTCATCTTCCAATTCTTCCAACTCCTACCCACACTGACCGCTGTCGAAAATGTGCTATTGCCAATGGACTTCACCGCCACCCTGTCGCGGTCCGAACGGGTTGAGTACGCACGCCACCTGCTGGAACAGGTTGGGATGGCGGACCTAGCCCACGAACTTCCTTCTTCGCTCTCCGGCGGGCAGCAGCAAAGCATCGCTATCGCCCGTGCCCTGGCGAACGATCCGCCTATCATCACTGCCGATGAGCCGACGGGTAACCTGGATTCAAAAACGACGGAGTTAGTCTTTCAACTTTTCCAGGATTTAGTGGATAGTGGCAAAACAATTCTGATGGTCACCCACGATGATGATTTGGCCGCGCGGGCACAACGCACCGTGGTATTGGCGGATGGGGAAATCGTAGAAGAAAGAACACATATTTAGCGAGATGAATTTATGAAAAATCAATCTTTTGTTACGTTAACCCATGTAATGAAAATCTATGACAGCCTTGCCGGCCCCGTTCCTGCACTTAAGGGCATCAGCCTGCAAGTAGACAAAGGAGAATTTCTCGTGATTACCGGCAAGTCAGGCGCGGGGAAAACCACCTTAGTCAACATGCTCGCCGGCCTCGACCGGGTAACAGAGGGCGAGATCTGGGTGGATGGTGCGCCGGTTCACGCCTTCGGACAAGAGAGAGCCGCAAAGTGGCGTGGACAGACGGTAGGTGTTGTCTTCCAAAGCTTTGAACTCTTGCCCACATTGACCGTGTTACAGAACGTCATGCTGCCGATGGATTTCGCTCACAAGTTCGGTAAACGACAGCGCCGCGCGCGCGCAATGGAGCTATTGAAACAAGTCGACATCGCCGAACACGCCCACAAGCCCCCCACGGCGATCTCCGGCGGACAGCAACAGCGCGTCGCCATCGCGCGCGCATTGGCAAACGATCCCGCACTCATCGTTGCCGACGAACCCACCGGCAGCCTTGATTCCGCCACTACCGCCGCTGTCCTTGATGTCTTTAAAGCCCTGGTGGCACAGGGTAAAACTGTCGTATGGGTCACACACGATAAAGACGTGGCACAGCGAGCCACGCGCGTAATTACACTGGCAGATGGAGAGATTGTGAAACACAATCCGTAATTCCTATTCGCTATTCGTCATTCGCTATTCGCCATTCGCTATTCGTCATTCGCTATTCGTCATTCGCTATTCGTCAAGTTTCGCGCACACAGGAGGGAAATATTTATGGTCAATACCCGTTGGTACAAAGTTTTCAATGACCTGACCGGTAACAAAACTCGCACACTGCTCATCGTGTTGTCCATCGCTGTGGGATTGTTTGCAGTGGGCACTATTGTGAGCGCGCGGACGATTCTGTCTACGGAGATGGATCGCAGTTACGCCGCCATCAACCCTTCCAGCGGAATCGTACGCACGTCGGAAACATTCGACGAGGACTTTGTGCGCTCGGTGCGAGCCATGCCGGAGGTAGCCGACGTGGATGCCCGCCGCACGCTCGACGCGCGCGTGAAAGTCGTCGGGCAGCTTAAGGTTGCCGGGGATTCAGCGAATGAGAATCTGTCAAATTCCAATGACATTGGGGGCACTGAATCCACTGAGAAAACCCTGCGCATTTTTGCTGTCCGCGATTATGACGCGATGCGCGTAGATACAATATCTCCCATCCTAAATTCATCAGGAGAGAGTATCTGGCCACCGCCGGAACGCGAAATTCTCATTGAACGTGCAGCACTCTCCCTACTCCATGCCCAAATCGGTGATTATTTACGTGTCGAGTTGCCGGGCGACCGGGAGCGCATGCTACGTATTGCCGGATTGGCCCACGATATGGTACAGGTTCCCGCACAATTTGATGGCACACCCTACGGCTACATCGCCTTCGAGACATTAGCATGGTTTGGCGAACCGCATGGCTACAACGAATTACATATCATTGCAGAACCCTCCCCAGGCACTGTTACCGATTCCAAAGAACACGTACGCGCTGTCGTAAACGCAGTGAAAGACAAGGCAGAGCACAATGGGTTGACCATCCCGCTGGCGATGACCGCAGAACCGGGGATGTTACCCTTGGACGATATCCTGCAAGCCGTCCTCCTATTGATGGGCACTTTAGGACTGCTATCATTATTTCTCAGTGTCTTCCTTATCATTAACACCATCTCTGCACTGCTAACACAGCAGAAACGACAGATCGGCGTGATGAAGGCCATTGGGGCGCGCACCGGACAGATTATGGGGATGTATCTGGTCATGGTACTGCTCTACGGGCTATTGGCGCTACTTATCGCTGCACCGTTGAGCGTAATCGGCGCGCGCGAACTGAGCCGTTTTTTAGCCGGAATGTTTAACTTCGATCTGATGAACGTGCAAACACCACCCGCTGCGATTTTCATCCAGGTTGCCGTGGGGCTGCTGGTGCCCGTATTGGCCTCCCTTCCCTCATTCCTGGCAAATTTGCAGATTACGGCAGCAGAGGCCATGCGTGTAGGCTACCGGTTAGGCAAGGGACGCTTTGGCAAAGGGATCATTGACCGGCTGCTCGCCGGCGCAAATCTTTGGTTTGCGCGCCGTGTTCTCCTGCGACCACTCCTACTCTCCATCCGCAACACCTTCCGCAGCAAAGGGCGACTGGCATTGACCCTGATCACGTTAACCCTGGGAGGGGCGATTTTCATCGGTGTCTTTAGTGTACAGGCATCGCTGGACCAGACGCTTGACGATCTGCTGCGTTGGTGGGGCTTTGATACCATTATCTACCTTACACACCCCTACCGTGCGGAAAAAGTAACACAGACTGCATTAGAAGTGCCGGGCGTCAGCACTGCCGATACCTGGTTCCAGTTGCCCGTCCGCCGCGTGCGAGAGAATGGCACCGAAAGCAACGTGATTTATTTTTTCGTACCCCATCCAGATTCCGATCTTGTGCCTTCACCGGCTATAACTGAAGGCCGTTGGCTATTGCCGGAAGATGAAAATGCCGTCGTACTCAGTACACTCACACTCAAAGAGGAACCCGACATCCGGGTGGGAGACAATATTATACTCAAAATCATGGGGCGTGAGCGCGATTTCCGCGTCGTCGGTATCTGCCTGGGAATTATGACCCCGATGGGCTATGCTCCCTACCACTACATTTCGCGGATGACGGGGCAGGCAGGACTGGCTGGAGCTGCACTGGTGAAAATGGAACACCGCGACGCCGACTTTGTTGCCGCGACCAATATAATCCTTGAGTCGCAATTTGAACGCGCCGGCCTACGGGTCTCAGACCTGCAAACGCTCAACGGTGAGCGTAATGAAGCAAACGCCAGTTTCGGCATCATCGTCACGTTGCTCATGGTCATGGCCGTACTGCTGGCGATTGTGGGAGGGTTGGGCTTGATGGGTACAATGAGCATCAACGTATTAGAACGCACGCGCGAAATCGGCGTACTGCGGGCCATCGGCGCACCGAACCGAGGCGTCGCCCGGGTCTTCATCATCGAAGGTATTGCCATCGGTGTGATGAGTTGGGGATTAGGTGCAATTTTGGCCGTCCCATTGGGCAAACTGCTCAGCGATGCTGTCGGCCTGCCATTGATGGGCACACCGCTGACCTTCAGCTACTCGGTATTGGGCGTCTGGGTATGGCTTGCAGTAGTCGTCATACTGAGTGCACTCGCCAGTTTTATCCCTGCGCGCAATGCATCAAGATTGACAGTGCGGGAAGTCTTAGCGTACGAGTGAGTAGAATTTAAAAATTTTGAATTTCAAATTGTGAAATGGTAAACCATTTGGTTTTGTGAATGATTACCATTTTCTGTCACCTCTCCAGACAGGAACGAGGGGTTGGGTGTATTTTTTCGTTGGCGGGCTACGCCCGCCAACGAAAAAATACCTCTCTTCTGCGGCACTAGCCGCTTTGCTGCCGCAATGGCGCCGTTTACTCACAAAACTAAACGCATACCTTAGTAACAACTTATAACTATTTTCGGAGGTGAATGATGAAGAAATGGTGGATTTTATTGATTGGAATGTTATTGCTAACGGGGTGTAATGTGGCATGGAGCGCAACAGAAACGCCAGAACCCACACTGCCGCCGGTGAAAGCAGACGCGAATAGCATTGCAGTAGAGGGTGTGGTTGAACCGGCGCGGTGGGTAACGCTGTATGCCGGCGATAGTAGTGTTATTATCGAAGTGGCAGTGGCTGAGAAAGATACGATACAGGCGGGCGATATCCTGTTAAAGTTAGATGATGCTGATATCCAAGCAGCAATAGCCCAGGCGGAAAGCGCGCTGGCAGGCGTACAGGCACAACTTGCATTAGTGAAAGCAGACGCGCGCCCGGAACAAGTTGCCGTGCTGGAAGCACAACTTGCCGCAGCTAGTGCGGTCATCTCCCAAACCCAGGCTTTACTCGACGCGCGGCTGGCACATCCCATAGAGGCAGAGGTTGCCGAAGCCCAGGCAGCTATCGCCGATGCCGAAGTCGCCATACGCAGAGCGGACAAAGCCCACGATGACACGATGGAATGTTTTGAGATTCCTAAAGGGAGCCGTACTGAGACGATCTGCCCCGCGCTAGGCACTTTCGAAGAAATGGCGCGCATGCAGATAGAGGCCACGCAGGCCACGTTGGCCGCAGCTCAAGCGCAGGCCGCCGCCATCCACGGGCCGGTGGCCGCCCAGGTCGCTGTCGCGCGATCCAGCGTCCAAACTGCACTTGCACAGCGCGACACTATGCAAGCACACCTCGACTTGATGCGGGCCGGGGCCACAACAGAGGCTATCGCAACTGCCGAAGCCGCTGTGCGCCAGGCAAAGGCGGTCCTGGCTAATACACGCGCACTGCTTGAAACCCGCGTATACGATGCGCCATTTGCGGCCACTATCACCGGTGTCACCGTCCATCCTGGCGACACGCCACAACCCGGCGCCCCCCTCATCACCCTGGCAACGCTCGATCAACTCCAAATCCGTACTAAGAATTTAACCGAACTCGACATCGCGCGCGTAGCAGAAGGACAAAGTGTTCTCGTCACCTTCGATGCGCTACCGGATGCTGTCTTCACCGGCCATGTCACCCGCGTAGAGCGACAGAGTGTGGATTACCTGGGAGACGTCGTGTATCCGGTCTACATCGAATTGGACGAAACGCCGGCGTGGATACGATGGGGAATGACGGCGAATTGCGAATTACAAATCGGCGCGGCAGCGCATCAACGAAGCAGCACATCCGCGAAACAGCAAAACAGTGAGACTGGGAACCGTCCACCCCATATTTTTGCTGAAGCCATTATCGAACCGGAACGCACCACAGATTTACGTTTCACTATCGGGGGAGAAATCGCCGAGGTGTGGGTAAAACCGGGGATGGAGGTACAGGCTGGCGATGTCATAGCGCGTCTCGACACAACCCGGATGGAGGCAGCGGTACGAGAGGCCGAAGCACGGCTGGCAACCGCGCAAGCTCAATTGGCACAAGCTAAAGCCGGCGCGCGTCCGGAGGAGATTGCAGCGGCCGAAGCGCAGATCGCGGAGGCGGAAGGCGAAGTGGCCCAGGCGGTAGCTTTACGCGACACGTTGACCGGTGGCACGCGCGAAGCTGAAATCGCGGCAGTACAGGCGGAATTGGAGTCGGCACAGGCCGAAAAGCGCAGCCTTGAAGCCAGTCTGCAATGGATTGTCGACAAAGATCCGCGCAACGACGATGACGCGAAACAAGAACGAAACCTGCGTCAAGAAGTGGCGGCGATGGAGTTGCGTATCCAGGCCGCGCAAACCCGTCTCAATGCTATTCCCCTTACCTCCGCCGGCCAGATCCGCGCCGCCAACGCGGCTATTCTGGCTGCCGAGGCACGCCGGGATGCCGCACTGGCCGACCTGGCCCTGCTACAGGCCGGTCCGCGCCCGGAGGACATTGCCATAGTAGAAACCGGTGTACAACAAGCGCAGGCAGCACTTACTGCGGCACAGATCACACTGGCACGCGCGGAGATATATGCGCCATTCGACGGTACTATCACACAAGTCCACATCGAAATCGGTGAACAGGTAGGGCCGGAACACGCCATAGCAGTGCTGGCAACCCTCGACCAGTTACAGGCCAGGACCCAGGACCTACTAGAAACGGATATCATCTATGTCAACGCAGGACAATCTGTGAACCTCAAAGTAGACGCACTGCCGGAGCAAACATTCCAGGGACACGTCACCCAAGTCGAAGCGCAGAGTACTCTCTATCGCGGAGACGTAACCTACCCGGTCATCATCACATTCGATGGCGATACAAGCGGACTGCTATGGGGGATGAAATCGGTGATGGAAATTGGCGAATAAAGATTTCACTCCTCTTCTTTATCATCTCCCGGCCTTCAAGAGGCCGGGCTATGTTTTGTTGAGTCTCACATCGCGTGGCAACCAGGTAGCGGTGACAAAAAAAGCAAGGATGGCGGGGATCACGGCCAATAAGAAAGTTGGAGCAATCTGGCCTATAGCCTTGTGAATAGAGATCGCGAGCAGAGGCCCAACAAACAAGGATAAATCCATCACCGAGTCAAAAACTCCCATCGCAGTGCCCACGCGCTCCGGGTCGAAACTCTCGGTGGCATAGACAAAACACAATAAATATGTGATCGTCTCCCCAACACAGAACAGCCCATAACCGAGAAACAACATGGTAAAACTATTCCCCCATGCCAGGATTATCCCGGAAAATACAATGATCACTTGGGCAACAACAACAAAGGGCCTACGCCCAAAAGTATCCGACAAGGTACCCATAACGTAAGAAATAAAACTAAAGACCAACGCACCCCCGCTGAGAATCGCGCCAATCTTCCACGCGGGAACTCCGATGAGTTGGGCTTGAGTTGGCACAAAACTACGTAAAATTCCAAAGCCAAACATCCCCGAAATCCCCATCAACAGGTAGAGATAGATGCGCGCGCTAGAAAAGACCTGCTTGAGGCTTCCTAACACACTTAAATTATGGGCGGACTTAACTCGCTCCGTATCCTTGAGCAGAATCAAGGCGACAAAGAACGCGAGCAAAGAAAGCACACCATCCACCACAAAAGGAGTACGCAAATCCACGAATGAAAAAAGCCCACCCAACGCCGGCCCCATCACAAATGATAACCCTTGACTGCCGCGCAAAATTCCAAAAAACTTACCGGGCTGATCGGTACCGAGAGAAGCAGTAATCGCCAGGAGCGCAGGCATCGCGATAGCATCAGCAATACCGCCGAGAACACGCAACGCAGCCAACACAATCCAATGGGGAGCTATAGCACAGCCTAAAGAGGAAAGAGACCCCAATAACGCGCCGACCAGAATCAAAACCCGTTTGGGGTAACGGTCGGCCAAAATACCGGTGAAGAACTGCACAATGACCACCGTTGCCAGGGAAGCAGAAACCACGATGGGAATCTCCGTTGCCCCCGCACCCAACAATTGTGATAGATCGGGAAGCACAGGATCACCCACCAGCGTGCTTAAAAACAACACAAAAGCCATCAATCCTACACCATACATCTGGAGCAATCTATTAGAGGTCATGTCCTTATTCAAACAAAACCCCTAGCTACCGGACACTTTTTCACAGCAGAGTATTTAGCCGCAATTGGGTTGGATTATGCGGCTAAAATCGCTTTTAAGTAGGTATTTTTTGATTTCGAGCTACGCTCGAAATCAAAAAATACCCTCTTTTCCGGCGGCCTTAGCCGCATAATCCGGCTCGAAGTGTGTAACTTTTGAAGTAGATTCGTTACCCTAATAAAAAGTGTCCGGTGGGTAGACGAAACCCCAATATATTGCGTTTTGTCTATGTATAAAAAATTGCCCGTTATAAGATTTTCAAAAGTGTGAAGACCAATAGGTAAATCTTGTTTATAGCGTAACTGAACATTCACATAGCACCGCCTTTTAGAACTTATGTGGAATGTAGCCGCGCTTTCCATAGCGCGCCCTTGTACCCCACCGGTTACACGTGCTAACAAACTTATTATAGGGCATCTCAGTTTACGGGACAAGTTTAAGTTTTATGATAAACTTAAAGTAACCGGACAAAGTTCAGCAACCTTGCTTATTACCCTTACGCTTTCCAGGCAGATTAAGTAAAGATTTTAAGGAGGAGAACCGTGAAAACATACAGACTTTTGAGTCCTTTAATCGTGGCGGGAATAGTGTTTGCTCTAGCATATTCATACCCCATCATATCCCCTACCTATGCCCAGAACGGCACATATTACGTCGCCACCGATGGCAGTGATGAAACCGGTGATGGCACAGAAGCACAACCGTGGGCCACTATTACCCATGCACTGGATGAAGTCCCCGACAGTAGTACTATCTTAGTACAGTCTGGAGAATATAACGGGCGCGTGCGGCTGCGGGGCACGTTTACACAAGGCGTCACCGTCCGCTCAGCGATCCCCTACCAGGCACGTCTGCGCCATAATGACACGGTCGTCACCTGTTTCTATGGACAGGGCATCACGCTGGAAGGATTCGATATCGCGCATAGTGGACCGGGAGCCGGTGCATTAGTTGTCCAAATCCAGGATTTACTTGAAGGAGAAGCAGCCGTCAGTCGCATTACACTGCGCGACAATATCCTGCACGATAGCTATAACAACGACCTCCTTAAAATCAACAACGGCGCGCGGGATATCCTGGTAGAGGGCAATATGTTCTACAATCAAACAGGCAGTGACGAGCATATTGATGTAAATAGCGTGGTCAGCGTCACCCTCCAAGACAATGTCTTTTTCAACGACTTTGCCGGGAGCGGGCGGGAGAATGTCAACGATACCAGCAGCTTTATCGTCATCAAAGATAGCAATGGGGATGGCGATGGACAAGTGGGCAGCGAGCACATCACCGTGCGGCGCAATATCTTCCTGAATTGGGAAGGGAACACCGGCACCAACTTCGTCCTGATCGGTGAGGATGGCAACCCCTATTATGAGGCGCGCGACATCCTCATAGAAAACAATCTGATGCTCGGCAATGCTCCTAATGTGATGCGCGCGGCGTTCGGCGTCAAAGGCGGACGGGACATTATCTTTCGCAACAACACCGTCGTGGGAGATCTGCCCGCGTTAGCGTTTGCGATGCGCCTCAATACAGAAGGGGATAATCCCTCCAACGAAAACATCCAATTCTACAACAACATCTGGGCTGACCCGACAGGCACAATGGGGGCAGAAAATCCTTCGCGTCCCAACGACTTCTCCGATACCCCTATTGGCGAAACACTCAGCTTTACACTATCCCATAATTTATACTGGAATGGTGGCATAGCCATTCCAGAAGATTCCGGGGAGCTGATCAACTATAGTGACGATGTACACGGCATTACAGGCGATCCGCAGTTGGGCGCACAAACCGATCTAATTGTTCCACACTGGGAGCCACAGGAAGGATGGTATCCGCCATCAAGATTTGCCGACGGTTCGGCCACAATCCGTGAGGCGTTCAAGTTTCTAGTAACCCTATATGGAACCCCTATAGCCGGTAGTGCAGCCATAGATGCTGCTGACCCAGGTTATGCCCCTCAAGAGGACATCCTGGGACGCGAGCGTCCCAAGGGCAACGCACCTGATATTGGCGCCTATGAGACCCAAGACGCTGGATTCACTTTGCACGTTACCCCGCCTTCACAACGGGTACCATTCGGCGGTACTATTACCTACACGGTGCAACTTGCCCCACCGGATTTTACGGATGCCGTCACCCTGACCCTTAAGTCCACCACCGTATTTGATGTACCCATCATTCTTGCTCCAAACGTGATTACCGCCGGAAATACTGCCGTGTTGACCGTGGGAGCACTCTATTGTGGCTCAATTGTTATCTGGCCAGGTTGGCATCATGTTAGCATTATGGGCGATAGTGGGAAGTACATGGCGACCACAGATGCGCGTTTCGATCTCTACGAGGAAACCTATATCTATCTGCCCCTCATTGTAAGGCAATAAGAAAATTGCGAATTTGAAAATCTAAAAATTTACAAATCTAAAATTTGCGAATTGAAAAACACAAAATATTTCCAGTAAATTTCTCATTAACCGAAGATTCACCAACGGTTGGATGAAAAACTGAACCCGTAATCCGTAATTCGTAATCCGTAATTCGCTATTCGCTATTCGCTATTCGCTATTCGCTATTCGTAATTCGCTATTCGTAATTCGCTATTCGTAATTCGCTATTCGTAATTCGCTATTCGTAATTCGCTATTCGTAATT
>JAFGFI010000290.1 GCA_016931185.1 Anaerolineae bacterium | reverse complement strand
CTTCAGGGGGCGTGGTTGATGTAGCCGGGGCGTTGACGCCCCGGTGGAGCGCGTTACCGAAATCATTTCTTAAAGTTCATTAGCCGCGACAGGAAGGTTTTTTTTCGCCTTCGGGTTGCACCCGAAATCGAAAAAAACTTTAAATTCTCTAGTGGAGGGATTCAAGTGGCATCAGGAAATGTACATACGCTCATAACGATTGTGTTGACTCCATTGACCACGGGCGCGATCTGGCTTTTCACCAATGGTGACATGGCCACTGCTGCCTTCGTGGGGGCCGGCTGTCTTAGTGGTATTTTTATCAGTCCCGACCTAGACATGGAGGAACGGACCATCTCCGAATCCTTGCTTTTTCGCGTCAGTTCACTGTTGGGAACCCTTTGGATGGCCCTCTGGTATCCTTACGCGTGGCTGGCAAAACACAGGGGTGTCAGTCATATCCCCGTGCTGGGCACGTTGACGCGCCTGCTCTATATTGGCGCGATCTACCTGGGTATACATTTCCTGTTATGGTATTTTTTCGATCTGGATATGCTGTCGTGGCTGGCAGCGCGCTGGCAACAAGGACTGTTCTTTGCCACAGGGTTGGCGGTTTCGGATGTGGGGCATTGGGTTTTGGATGGGTTTAGGGTGCATCACTAGCCAACGCTGACCAGGTGCAGGCGATGGTCGCTGCCTTCGGGTTGCCGGAAGTGGCGACGGTGGACGATCTGCCCTTGAGCGAGCGCAAGAGTTGGGCGGTGCAGCTTCACCGGCTGATTGAGCAGCAAGCGGCTAAGAATGGCGGCTTACGTCCGTATCCCGTGCAGCAGCAGGACATCTTGCGGATGGCGCAGAAATCATCAGCACGCAATTCTGCGGAGAAGTCGGCGGTAGGGGCGACACAACTCTCGCTGACAGCATTGTTCCAACGGCTCGGTGGCCTGGGTGAGACTACAAGGGGACTTTCTCGTTAGTGGGGAAGTCCCTTTTTTCTATGCGATTTGCGTAAGTTAAGAGTTGTCATATACTCAACCAGAGATCTATACAACTTTCAATCTATAGGGGAGATGTAAGCGGCATCAGGAAATGTACACATGCTGACTACGATTGTATTGGCTCCCTTAGCCGCAGGAGCAACTTGGGTATTCACGGCGGGGGATACGACCACCACAACGCTGGTGGGAGCGGGGTGTCTCAGCAGTATTCTTATCAGTCCCGATTTAGATATGGAGGAGCGCACCATCTCTGAGTCTTTGATTTTCCGCGTCAGTTCCATTCTGGGAATGCTCTGGATGGCTTTGTGGTATCCCTACGCACTAATGGCAAAACACAGAGGGGTAAGTCATATTCCCATTTTTGGCACATTGACCCGCTTGCTCTATATAGCGGTTGTCTATTTGAGCGTACACGTCTTGTTACACTATGTTTCCGATGATTTTGACGCCTACATTATGATGCACTATACTTAGTAGAAAGAGTAGAAACTCCATCAGGTATCAATACCGAAAGTCGGACATACAAAAAGAAAGAAGCATCTGAGCCACTTCATTTGGAGGCGTTATCAATGGAGAAATCCTACTGGGAAATAATTTGGACAGATTATATGCAGTATCGGGCCAAGTTACGGGGATTTGACCTAAACCAAATTGAACACATCATTCGCTATACAGGTGAAAGGTACATAGATGTAGCCAGCGGGCGTGTGGTGGCAATAGGACGGCATAACGATGTTTTAGTGATGATTCCTTATGAAATTGAAGGCGAAATGCTCATCCCAGTAACCGTTCATGCCACGACACGCCAGCAAATCAATTTACGTCTCAAAACAGGGAGGTTGGTATATGAATGAAACACGTATGCGCTATTTTGAGCAAGATGATGTATTACACATTGCTATTTCTGACGAACCCGAAGCAGGAAGTGTGGAATTAGCTCCTAATATCACCGTCGAATTAAATGCAGCCGGGGAACTGATAGGCATTGAAATCCTAGAGGCAAGTCATTTCATCCGCGATTCGATTGTGGAATCCATTCAGGGGCGTGTGCTACAGATGCCAACATTGCAGCAGGTTTAAGATTTAGTGAAATTTCTTGTAATTTTTTAACCATCCTTCAGGAGGTCCACAATGCCCACCCTACAACTCAAACCGACTTACAAAGTTGTCAAAGCCTACTACGCCGAACTCAAGCACCTGACCCAACTCAGCTTGTTTACCGAGGGGGCGGTGTCGCCGATGTTTGCCGCACTGTTGCGCCAAATGTATATGTCTACGTAGGAAGGATAAATTTACGAAATGTCGAAATTGAAGATTGACCTGAAAGAAAACGGATTACATTCACTTTGGCGTGGCATAGAAGCGTATCAAGAATATACGCAAGCTCAAGATAAATGGCTTCTCAAAGAGGCTATAATGTTCGTACACCATGGTATTGAACTTCTTATGAAAGAAATACTCGTAGAACATAGTGAGTATTTAATATTCGATGATATTGGCCGAGACACAGTTAAGAAACAGAAAAAAGCAAATCTTGAGAAAACTGGTGTATTCTATCTTCAAGATCCGCCCAAAACGGTCACTTTCTTGGATGCGATTAAACGAGTAGAAGCATTTGTTCAATCTTCAGAACTTGATGAAGCATTAGCTACGTGGCTGTATGAATTAAATCAACTGAGAAACCAGCTAGAACATTATGCGATTGAAGCCGACGCAGAACGAGTTGTAAAACTACTTAGCAATATACGTGAGCCACTCTTAGAACTCTTTGAGGCTCAAATTGGTGGTATTAAAAGGGAAGAGCCTGAGCAGATTTCTAATGCTTGGACTAATGTAAAAAACATAGCGTCTGAGGCGTTGTTAAAAGAAGTAGAAGTAGCAGAATTAATTCAACATTTCCAAGGACAAGAAATACCTGGGCGTATATTCAGTCTTGACGGTAGTATCATTTTACCCACTTTTAAGCATGTTCAACATAATTTTAGAATTAACAAGTTACAACATCGCACTATAGTTGATGTTTTTGCTGAAAGTGATAGTGAATCTTGGGTTATAGAAGTAAAAATGGGTCGATTCCTGAGCCCACAGGCGTTGTATCAAGTCTCCGCTGTGAGTTCCGCACTTGATAATGCTGTACCTTGGTTAGTATTCTTTGGTAAACTTCACAATCCCATGAGAGAACAAGCTCGAGATTTGGGAATATTGCTAACTGGTAGTCAGGAATGGCAAGAACTTAAAAACATTATTGGTAAGGTTGAATAAGTTGTGGATTTGAGAGATCATCACTAAGCAAATCAAAAAACAAAATGACCAACAAGTCCATAGAGCTTCCCCGCCGCTTGGCCGACCCGCAGTACATCGTGCGGTTGATTGGGAAGGTGATTACGGTGAGTGTGGAGACGGTAAAGGTGGTGGATGGATTGCCGGGGTTGGGGACAGCGTAATGCATGGAGTAGCAAAGGGCAATGCCTATAGCTGGCCAATGACAAACATGGTTCTGGTAGGTTCCAACAATGACTAATTGGCTTTATGAGAATGGTAATGATTGGAGACTTTGGAAGTCTCACGCTGAGGATTTGTTACGTGCTGCTGAGGCTCTTGAGCAGCATGGGGATGATCACACCTGGCATATTGAGTTGATGTTGTGGGGATATGCTTGTGAAGTGTTTCTCAAAAGTTGGTATCTGAAAAATGGTGGGATGTTATATGATGAAAACGGGGCTTTCAAAAAGGAAGCAAAATCCCATAACTTGGCAGAACTAGCTAAAAAGTTTAGCTATCCACTTGAATCTTACACTGAGTTAACTGATAGAATGACCGAGTTTATCGTATGGGCAGGGCGTTATCCATTTGCCTTTACCGAGAGCAGTGCCTATGAAATACCAGGGGATCGTGGCCTTTTGAAATCCTGGATTGCATCTTTGCAAGCAGAGCTTGAGTAATACAATGTAGATGAATAGTCAGGTGATATGTCAAATCTTTCCCCAAATCTCCATAGTCGTCTGATAAAAACCCTTCTGCGTTGTGGGGCCTTCAAAAGCGATGATACATTAGAAACTATCTTTGTTGATGCGCGTATCAGCCAATGGGCGGACGACTTACCCGAAGCAAGCAGCAAAGGGGAACTGGTACGGGCGACTATCAAGTATCTGAGCAATAAACGCAATACACAGGGAGAAAACGCCCTCGTGCTGTTCTTGCACGTCTTGCGTGATCAGACTTCCACCGCTGATACTCTCCGCAAGGAACTCGCTGACCTAGCCGATGAACTTGAGCAGGTCGCCCCTGCGCCAGATACACCCCAATGGGATGCAGCCCTCGACCGCTATCGGGAACGTATTCAGGAAATCCACGGCACAATGCGGGTGCTAGGCAAGTATGAGCCAGTATCTTTCGAAGGTATCTACACTGATGTCTATCTCCTAGAGGAACCGAAAGCCTCCCGTTACGTTGACTTAACTTCGGGGGAAACGAGGAGGGAACAGCGGCAGGACGGGCTGTCCTTGATTCAGCAACTCGATACCCAGACGGTGGTCATCTTGGGGAAACCCGGTGCAGGTAAAACGACTTTCTTGAAATACGTCGCTGTGCAAGCAGCAACGGGCAAATTGGGTGACTATGTGCCTATCTTCATCTACTTACGGGAATGGGATGGTGAAAAATTACTAGATATTCTTGCAGAAGAATTCGAGGGCTATGATCTAACAGATACGCGGGCTTACGTGGAGCATCTACTGCAAAGTGGGGAGGCGCTGGTGTTACTGGATGGCTTGGATGAGATGTCCACCGAAGATCAACGTCAGTTAATTAAAGCTCTTGAACGTTTCAGTCGTCGTTATCTGGATTGCCGTATCTTGATAACCTGTCGGGTTGCAGCAACCTCCTATCAGTTTGAGCGCGCCAAGTACGTCGAAGTCTCCGACTTCACCGACGAGCAAATGCAAGCTTTCGCCACTAACTGGTTCAAAGATGATACAGAACGCGGGAAAAGTTTTGTTCAGAACTTATGGGCGACGAACATCTACGCGATTTAGGGCGTACCCCCTTGCTGTTGGGATTGTTGTGCCTGACTTATGAAAAACAGGGAGCGTTCCCCCAAAAGCGAGCCGACTTGTACCAGCAAGCCCTAGATGCGTTGCTAATTCAGTGGGATGAATTTGATAAGAATATCATCGAGCGGGATGCAATGCGCCGGGCCGAGATTTATCACCAGCTATCGCTAGGTCGTAAGTATCAGATGTTCGCGCAGATCGCCTATGAGACTTTTGGGCAAGGAGAAATCCTTATCCCTCAAGAGCGACTAGAGCGACTTGTCACTGATTATCTAGTGACTGTACCCGACGCACCAGAACGGATAGATATTGATGCCAGTGCCGTGCTTCAAGCTATCGAAGCACAACACGGTATCCTGGTGAGACAAGCTCACGGCGATTATAGTTTCGTAAACCTGAGCTTTCACGAGTATTTTGCTGCTCGTTATATCGCAGATCGTGCTAATGGAGGGGATGCCAGTATATTACCCTGCTCATTGCCCCACGCTCACGAAGACCGCTGGCGCGAAGCTATTCTCCTGACCGCCAGTATGTTGGATGAAACAGATGAATTCTCCAAGTATTACTTAACCTTCCTAGACGCATTGGTACGCGATGACCCTGACCAGATCGCTTTCCTGACCTGGCTCCAACGCAAAGCCCGTGCCGTCAATGCTCCCTACAAACCGGCTGCTACGCGCGGCTATTACGCTTATCACGCCTACGATCTCTATCACGTCCTCAACCGCCCCCTCGACCTCGACCACCTCCTTGTCTTCACCCTCGCCCTCACCCTCGACCGCGATCTCGTCCGTGATCTCGACCGCGCCCGTGATCTCGCCCTCGACCGCGATCTCGCCCGCGCCCACGCCCGTGTCCTCAACCGCGACCTCAACTGCAACCTTGTCCGCGACCTCGACCTCGCCCGCGTCCACGCCAAGAAACTGGGACTCGCGGCCCTCGCTACCGCGCTCGACGCGCTCTCCCTCCCGCCGAACGAGGCTCCGGCAGCAGCTTGGGACAAATTCGCCCACGACCTCCAGGCCATCATGATCCAACATCGCGACATCGGCCACAATTGGGATTTCACTGAGGAACAGGCAGAGACGCTAGAACACTACTTCGTCGCCGCATGCCTCCTCGTCGAATGTCTCAACGTCGCCAACATCTCCGCCGCCGACCGCGCTGCCATCGAAGATCGCCTGCTCTTGCCACCCCAGGAGCCGCCCGAATGAGCATCCCGACTACCCTGTACCATCGCCTACGTGCCACACTGCTGCATTGTAGGCCATTCGCTACACAAGACGCGCTGAAAGCCGTCTTTATAGATTCCTTATCGGCCAACGGATTGTTGAACTACCAGAGACTAGAAGGAAAGTATGGAGGCGTACTATGATAAAGTCTCTGCGCAATAAGCAAGTAGGCTACTGGAACTGAGCAACATAGCTAAGGAGGATAAGAGCGTATTATGTCTAGTGGGCGTGCAATGGGCATCTTTCTGATTACATTGGGCGCGTTGATTATGGTATCGCTATGGGTCGTATTTGTGATCCGTGACAATCCGCTGTTATGGGGATTGCTGCTAGGGAGCGCGTTGATTGCGGCAGGATTAGTTGCTGTGTATATTAGTTACCAACAAAACCCTTCGCTGGCTGATATGCCTGCACCGCCACTATCTTCAAGGATACAATCTGTTCCTGAAACTATCGCTACCGTTGACCACGTAAGAGAGGAAGTGCATAACCATCGGGTAGCAATGCAAGCTATGCCTGAAACTGACACTGCGGCACGAGGCGACAAAGATAGTCTCCCCTTATCCAGACCCTTGCTGATTGGTGGGGGGATAGCGTTCAGTAGTCTGGTGCTGTTATTGTTATGTATCTTGGGATTGATGCTGCGCCCGCTGTTTATCGTTCACGAAACGCAAGTTGTGGATTGCGAAGCTATGACGACCTACACTGAGGCTGGCTGGCAAGTTGTAGCCGCCTATTCGTATGAGTTGGGAGATGCGTACTCAGGTTATACCGTATACAACCAGTGTATCCTTGAGCGCGAGCATTTTGTGTTAGTTCGTGATAAACAACCCACTGCCGAGAAAGCTGCCTTTGCCTCTACCGATACATTTAATATCTTTACCGAAGTAGCAAGAACTCCGACGCCCGCCACAGCATTAACGACGATGACACCTGCACTAGGATTAGAACCGACACAATCCATTGTCGCGCAAGCCACCGTTATTCCGCTTGCTACACCTGTACCCCAGGCGACATTGACGCCGTTCTCTACCCATACGCCGTGGACTACGATGACGCCATTACCATCGCCAACGCCACGCCCTACGAATACCCTGTTGCCAACGTGGACGAATACACCTATACCGACAGCTACGCCTATGCCGACACCCTTTCCTCTCCCTGATGCGCAGACATTAGGCCCTATCCTCAATTCCACTTATGATGAGACATATTCTATTCAAATCGCTATCACGGAAATACGCGAATTTATGCCTGAATCCTCTTTCAGCGCACCCAAGCCCGGTTTTACCTATATTATTGCACATCTGGCGATAGATAACCTCGGCCCTGATACCATACGCAGCCTCAGTAGATCGGATTTTGAAGTACGCGACGCCAGTGGTGTCTTACGTGGAAACGAATATCTTGCTGAGATAAGTGACTGTGCGTTAGAATCCGTTGACTTAGCTGCTGATGGGAAGATTTCTGGCTGCGTAGCTTTTGAAGTTCCTGACTCTGGACAGATCGAACTCATTTATGCGCCGTATCAGTATGACAGTTTTGGAGAAGGTCGGCATCTAAGTTTTGTTATCCGTTCCGGTACGACCAATCTTGTACCTGCTACATCACCAACACCACTGCCTTTGCCTAATGCTACTTTAACTGAATGGACACTTCCCGAATCGCAGACGATTGGCCCCATTAGGGATTCCAGCCGCGACGAGGCGTTCTCGGTGCAAATTACAGTTCAAAACGTACAGTGGTATGCGGGAGGAGAGTTTGACAAACCCAAATCAGGTCACATCTACAGCGTTGTTTACTTGACGATAGAGAATCTTGGCCCTGACCCAATGCGCAATCTTGATCGCTCTGATGTTCAAGCCAGAGATGCTAATGGGGTCATTCGGGATACAGAGTTTGCTTTGAGTGCTATCTCTGATTGTGCGTTGGAATACGTGGATTTGTTGGCAAATGGAACTATTTACGGCTGCATCGCTTTTGAAGTGCCTGACTCAGGTTTTCTGGAAATGCTTTATGCGCCTTATCAAAGTGATAATTTGGGAGAGGGACGTTATTTGAGCTTTGAGTTAAGACCGTAATTCAGGAGTAGTTCTATTAGGAGGTAACTTTGGTCTTTGCTATTATCGGTGGCATAGTTGTACTTTTCATCGGGTTAGTTGTCGGGGGCTACTGGCTTGGACAAGGCAATGGTGGGGCAATGTCTTTCCGAGGATGTGGGTGTGTGTTGGGAGGTATTGTCATCTTTGCCATCATAGCTGGTTTACTCTTATCGCTCGTGGGCGTTAAACCGAGTGTTATAGTTGAGAGTGTTTCCACATTATGGCAAAGATTGATCTATCAAACACCAACCCCGGAACTCACGCCACTGGTTATGCTACCTCATAGTGAGGCAACGGCGACACCGCTGCCCACGCCAGACCAGTGTTGGAACGCAAAATTGATAACGGATGAATCAACCCCAGAGCATACCCAGGTCGAACCGGGCACAACCTTTACCACTACCTGGCATGTCCGTAACATTGGTCACTGTGATTGGGAAGGGGTGGAACTCCACTTGTTAGATGGTGCAAGTATGGAAGCGAAGGTTATTCCCGTTTCTAACACGAGAGCGGGGAGCGAAACTAAAATCATAGCACAGATGATTGCTCCTAATCAGGAGGGGCGCTATTATAGCATCTGGCAATATGTCACCGGGAACCACAAGTTCGGTATGTTAACTGTGACTATTGAAGTACAAGCGGAATAAACTATAAGGCTGATGCTCTATGAATTTATCAGAAGGAGCTAACTATGCGGAGATTACTCATTAGCCTGTTGTTGGGCATCGGGATTGTGCTGTTGTGCCTGGCAGGGCTGCCAACTTCCGCGTCTGAGACTACACCCCGCACTGTAGCTAACGTAATGACCGTCACCATTGGCGGGCCAGTCACCAGGGAACTCAATACGGCTTATACCTTCACTGTCAGTTTAGTAAATGCACAGGCTTTTCTATTGTCTGTAGCCAGTGGCGAAAGCCTTAAAGTTGTAGTGAGTGCAGGCAAAATTTCTGAAATGGCAGGGGGGACGATTTCTACAACTAGCGCGGAAAGAGCAGTACAAGTTATTAGAAAAATACTGCGTGAGAAAAAATAGTGATGGAGTACAGAATAAAGTGAAATTCTAACAAGTAAATGCCCCACAGTGTAGCAACCCCCTGGGCTGGAAGTATATTTGTTCCTTCTGTGGGTTGTTCTATAATACAAGCATAGTGAGTGTCATTTCCGTAATAATGAGGAGCGACTGAATTATGAGACCGCAACTAGAGGTTCAGGGAACGAGCATTGTGCTGCGTGGGCAGTTCAATCCGGCGATGTTTCATCCGGCGTGGTTTGCTGCACAAAATCTCATCCGGCAACAGGAAGCTGAAGCTGCGGATGTTAAGATTATTCATACCGATCTGGCCCTTTTTGATGTGGAATGGCTCCAGGTGAGTATTATCAAAGACCGCTTTATGGTGGCTACTATCCAGCAAGCTTATTATGAAGCGCTCCGCGATTTGGTCGTTGGAGCTTTCACCCTGTTTAATCACACACCGCTTCGAGTTATAGGTATCAATCGAGAATTTCACTATGCGCTTGCATCTGAAAAAGCCTGGCACGCCGTTGGCGACCGTCTCGCCCCTAAGCAATATTGGAATGATTTTTTAAATAAGCCAGGGATGAAAAGTTTGACCATTCAAGATGTAAGACCGGATGCACTCCCCGGTTATGTTAATATCAAAGTTGAACCTTCACCCCGTATCAGATTTGGTATCTATGTGGATATCAATGATCATTATGTGTTATCAGCTTCACCAGAAGGAGCGCAGACAACAGATGAAGCCATCGAGATTCTTACCCAACACTGGGTAGCATCAATGGAACGCAGTCAAGACATGACACAAAGAATTGCGAATTTAGGGGATTCAGATATATGGTAGCCTACAATAGTTTTGTAGTAAGAGATACAGCAGATGATACCGCGGTAACAGAGTTCCCGCTAAAAGGTGAAGGTGATAACCCGTGGCCTGATATTCAAAGTGTAGGTTTCCTTTCAAGCCCTAACCGTGATATTGAAAATCAGACCCAAGTTGACCGTTTTAATGGGGAGTCAAATTTATTGGATATGTATGTGCCGCAAATGCTGCTCGTTCCCCCACTTCTTGCTCCGGCGCGCGAGTCCTTTGACGTAAAGCAAAAATGGGAGGGCTATGTGCTTGAGGTGGGTAAAGAAACCTTCCTGGCCCGACTTGTGCCTTTGATCGGCGAGGACGCTGATTTAGAAGCTGAAATCTATCTCGAAGAAATTGATCGGGAAGATCGGGAGTTAGTAACACCGGGAGCTGTATTTTATTGGAGTATTGGCTATCTCAAAAAGCCCTCAGGTACTTATAGGACTTCATTGATTCGCTTCCGACGTTTACCGTCTCTCAGTGCGAAAGAATTAAAAGCAGCACGGATTCAAGCCCAACAATTCATAAACTTATTCAATGACGAACAACCAAAGTATTCCGCCCGCCCCTGATGAACTGGAGATTTCTGTTTTCGGCCCCGGATATGGCGAGTCTATCCTGGTCCACGTTGGCGCGGGGAATTGGATATTGGTGGATTCTTGTCTTGATCCCGTCTCAAAACAACCCGCCGCGCTGACATATCTGGATACACTCAACGTCAATATTCCGCTTTTAAAAGAAATACGAAAACAGGTGTACCTGGCAATAAATTAGTACAAATAACCTGTAATTCGCACTAGAAATTAGCGGGTAAACATCAAGGTGATACGACTTTTCGAGACAATTGCAGAATTACCCATAATACAACTTAACGAGACTCGACAATTTGCTGCTATGGTATTTTTTCGATCTGGATATCCTGTCGTGGCCGGCAGCGCGCTGGCAACAAGGTCTGTTCTTTGCCACAGGGTTGGCGGTTTCGGATGTGGGGCATTGGGCTTTGGATGGGTTTAGAGTGCATCACTAGTAGCCGCGCTTTCCATAGTGCGTTGCCTGTCGTCTATGGTCCTCATCCCTCCTGGCTCCCCTTCCCCCGGTCTGCCGCTTACTATTACCCAAAGTGTGAAGTTGTACGGTTTTATGTAATCTGCTGCGATTATGTTAAAGTTTGTGCAAAACTCCAGGGGGCGTATTCTCCTCCAGAGAATACGCCCCCTCGATTTTTTTACGCAAAATTAAGGGTTTACGTCCCACGTTTCATATTTCACGTCCTACGTTCCTTCTGTCCAGGACGAGAGGTACTTTTTCTGCGCTTCTGTTAACACATCAATCTCTACCCCCATAGCCTTGAGTTTTAACCGGGCAATGGCCTGGTCAATATCTTCCGGCACAGCGTAGACGGTATGTTCCAGCTCATCCGCGTGCGCGAGCATATATTCCGCGCTGAGAGCCTGGTTGGCGAAGGACATATCCATCACCGCGCTTGGGTGACCTTCTGCCGCGCCCAGGTTGACCAGTCGCCCATCCGCCAGGATGTTAATAACGCGCCCATCGGGCAGGAAATACTGCTTTACGAAAGGCCGGATCACGCGCGGTTCGCCAGTTGCCATCTCTGCCAGGGCAGGCAGGTTCAACTCGACGTTAAAGTGCCCTGAGTTGCAGACGATCGCGCCGTCTTTCATGACCTCAAAGTGCTGCTTGTCAACGACATTGATATCCCCGGTCGAAGTCACGAAAATATCGCCAATAGGCGCGGCCTCCAACATCGGCATCACGCGGAATCCATCCATCACGGCTTCCAGAGCCTTGAGGGGATCAATCTCGGTGACAATGACGTTCGCGCCCATCCCTTTCGCGCGCATTGCAATGCCCCGGCTGCACCAACCATACCCGCCCACCACCACGCTCTTTCCCGCGATGAGGACGTTCGTCGCCCGGATGATGCCATCGAGCGTGGATTGCCCTGTCCCATAACGGTTGTCAAACAGGTGTTTAGTCATCGCATCATTGACTGCAATAATGGGATATTGTAGCGCACCATCATGGGCCATCGCGCGCAGGCGGATGACGCCGGTCGTAGTCTCCTCGGTGCCGCCGATCACATTGCCCAACACTTCCCGGCGATCTTTGTGCAGTGTACTCACCACATCTGCGCCATCGTCCATCGTCATGTGGGGTTTATGATCCAGTGCCGCGTGCAGATGTTCATAGTAGGTAATATTATCCTCTCCCTTGATCGCATAAACGGGAATTTCATCGTAAGCGATCAAAGCCGCGGCCACGTCATCCTGCGTGCTCAGGGGATTACTGGCGACCAACACCATATCTGCCCCACCCGCCTGGAGCGCGCGCGCCAGGTTCGCGGTCTCGGTCGTAACGTGCAAACACGCGGATAGCCGAATCCCCTTGAGGGGCTTCTCCATTGCAAACCGCTCGCGGATCTGCCGCAACACCGGCATCTCGCGCTCGGCCCACTCAATCCGTAACCGCCCCGCCGGGGCGAGATCCAAATCCTTAACGTGATACTTCATTTCTTTAAAACTCCTTATAAATATTATTTCGGTTCTCGATTTAAATCTATGTTAGCAATAACAGGCAAGGAATGATTGAAGCGTAATCCTAGCCAAATCCAATCCTCAAGAGTTTCGTGGAGATTTCCTTGACACTCGCGTAATGTAACCCCAAAAGCTACAACACCGGTACACTCTGGGATCCGGCCTGCATAAGTTCCATCTTCCAATTTATCATATTCGGCCAGTGCCATCGCTTCCTGTACATAATCACTTAGGATAAAACGTGCCGTCATCTTTGCATCTCTCCAGCTCTGAATTCCATTCCTCACTAAGCCACTCATTTTTATATTATACTCGTAAACGCATCTTCCCCAAAGGCCTCCCGATAGCGGCTTACAAATTCCGGCAAGGTGTAATAGTGCGTCTGGGGACCATGGGTCTCCAGGACATACGTCGCCGCGAGGCTGCCGATGCGACCACAGACTTCCCAGGGCAGTCCTAGAGCCAGACCTTTAATCAATCCCGCGCGGAACGCATCCCCCACACCGGTGGGATCGACAATCTGCTGCGGGGGGACTGCCGGCACTTTTATCTTCTCATCCGCCCAGATAAGCGCGCCCTCCGCGCCAAGCGTCACAATCACGGCGCGGTTCACTGCGGCCCGCACGTCTGCATCCGTCATCCCGGTGCGATCCTTGAGTAATTCAAATTCGTAATCATTCACAATCAGGATATCCGCTCCCTCGACGCCATTGCGCAATGATGTGGGACTGCTGCGCACAATTTGTTGGCTTGGATCGTAAATATAGGGAATACCCAGGGCCTTACACTCCGCCGGATATTTATCCATCGCCTCCGGGTCATTGGGCGAGACAATGGTCAGATCCACGGGCCGGTCAAAATCGTAGAAGGATAATTCGCGCGCGTGCGCCATCGCGCCGGTATAAAAGCTGGCAATTTGATTCTGTTGTTGATCGGTAGTTACAAAGAAAGACGCAGTAAAGACATCGGGCACAATCTTAATACCGGACGTATCCACGCCGGATGATTCCAGCCAGATGCGATACTCGCCGAAATCCAAGCCTGCAGTTCCCATCACAATAGGGTGTTCTCCTAACAGGGCGAGAGAAAAAGCGATGTTCGGCGCGCACCCTCCACGCTGCTTGCGCATCTCATCCACCAAAAAACTTAAACTGAGCTTTTGAATACGTTCAGGCTTCACATGTTCCAGGAAATCTCCCGGAAATGACATCAGATAATCAAAAGCAATCGAACCGGTAATGACAATGTTCATGAAAACACTCCCTTGAAAATCGAAAATTTGCAAATTTAAAATTGAAAAATTACCCTCTCGGTGATGGTGCATTGCACCTGTTTTCATCCAACCGTTAGCGACAGTCTAAAGGGGTATGGTTGCGGGCGGTACTCCGCCCGCAACCATACCCCTTTACTCCTCGGCCTTTAGGCCATAAATTCCCTTGAAAATAGCGAACTATGAATGACGAATGACACACTTGTGTAATGGCAATAGCCTATCCCGCGCAATCACCCGCAAAGCCCACAGACCATCCCAGGCGCGGATTTTTTTCCCTTCTTCGATGGTACGAGGCGTATAACTGATGGGAATATCCACAATCTTATAGCCCGCGCGCAGGATCTTGTCCGTCAGCTCAAAGTCCAGGTCAAAGCCCGCGCCGTTGAGCTGCAAACATTTCAAAACGTCTATTCGTACCATCTTAGCCGCGGTAGCAACGTCGGTGAGCTGCGCGCCATAGAGCAAATTGGTAAGCCAGGTGAGAAATCGGACACCCCAATAGTTCGCCACATACTTATAAATTGCCCGCCCCCCCAGGGTACGCGAACCATAAATGGCCGCCGCATGCTGCTTTTCGGCAACTTCCAGGAACAGGGGATATTCGTCAGGGTTATATTCCAGGTCAGCATCCTGGATAATGGCATACGTCCCGTTACAGTGGGGGATGGCAGTGCGAATCGAGGTCCCTTTGCCCATATTTTGCGGTTGCAAGATCACCTCAGTATCTGCGTATTCTATCTGAGTTAAAAGATCGCGCGTGCCGTCGGTAGAGCAATTATCCACCACAATCACTTCGCGTGTCCAACCGGGCAATAATTCCGCCTGGTGAACACGTTCCAAAACAGTAAGAATCGTGTCTTTTTCATTATAAACACAGACAATGATCGACAACGTTCTGGATTCTGGATTTCCAGCTTGCAATTCTTGACTCACGCCAACCCACGCTCCCTGAAGAAAGTATCAAACACGTATAACATATACTTCAATTGCGCATCATCTATGCCAGGATAGACGCCGATGAAAAATGCACTTTTGAGTACCCGGTCGGTTTCTGTCAATGGTGTCGCAATCCGGTGGGCTATGTGGCGGTAGGCCGGTTGGTTAAGAATATTGCCTGCAAACAAGTAGCGGGTTTCAACTTTATGCTGTTGCAAGAAGTCATTAAGATCATGGCGCGTGAAAGGGGCTTGCTCGCGGACTGCAAGGGTAAAGGCAAACCACGCGGGATCTGCTTTGATGTGCCAGGCCGGCAATACCAAATACTCTTCGTAAGGTTTTAGCCCGGCATAGAGTACCTGGAAATTATGCTGTCGTGCTGCCACAAGCGCGGGAAGTTTATCTACCTGCGGAAGGCCTATTGACGCCTGCACTTCCGTCATTTTAAGATTGTAACCGATCTCGGTGTAGTAATACCGGTGATCGTAAGGTTCTTCCAAACCCGGAATTTCCCAATCGAATCGCTGCCGACATTCCCCTTCGCGAGGGCTGGTATGATCGCACCAACAATCGCGTCCCCAATCCCGCACACTGTGCGCAATCCGGTACAGGTGCGGATCATTGATACCCACTGCGCCACCTTCCCCGGTGGTGATGTGGTGCGCCGGATAAAAACTAAACGTGGTGAGATGTCCAAATGTTCCGCAATATCGCCCATCATATTGAGAACCCAGCGCGTCACACGTATCCTCGATCACGTAAAGATCATGTGCCTGGGCAAACGCCATCACCGCGTCCATTTCTACCGGGTTTCCCAGGATATGAGGGACAAAAATCGCGCGTGTTTTTTCCGAAAGCGCTGCTTCGAGGAGGGCAACATTGAGATTGTAGGTTCCTAGCATGCAATCCACGAAAACTGGAATCAATCTATTCTGCACGATAGGAGCGACGGTTGTGGGGAACGTCGCGGCAGGTGTAATGACCTCGTCACCGGGCTGCAACGGTCGTTCCAATTGCCTCGAACAGAGGGTGGTCATCGCTATCAGATTGGCCGAGGAACCGGAGTTCACCGTCAAAATATGTTTAAGTCCTAACAGCGCTTCCAATGCCTCGGAGAACGCGGCTACGCGAGGCCCGTCTGTCAACCAAAACTCAAGTATTGCATCTACGGCGCTTTGCAACTCGCGTTCGTCATAAACACGCCCACCGTAGTGAATAAAGGTTTCACCAGGCACAAATACCTCGCCTTGATGCGCTACCTGGTAGTATTCGGCAACTTTATCAAGAATTTCGCGTCGCAGAATATCTGCCCGCGAGGGTGGCGGCGATTGCCGCGTCGGATTATCTGACATAATTAATCTCCATAAACATGATGCGTGAAACGCGATAAAAATATGATTTGCCATATTGCTTAGTCAAATCGGATGCTACGTTTTACGCCGGTACCTATCATCACTCCATAAATTCTGTCTGTGTTTCCCGGATACTTGCAATGGTGTGTTTGAGTCCTTCTTCAAGGGATACGCTTGCCCGCCAACCGATGAGCCGTTGGCTGTGAGCTACATCGGCAGGGATGGCGGCGACTTCTCCGGCGCGATAAGGCAATGTACCGAGCAAGATATGACCGCGCGCGCCGGTCAACGTCCAGATCTGTTGCACGACATCTCCTACACGATGCAATTGTCCGGCACCTAAATCGAACGTCCGGCCTTCGATCCCAGGGGCAACGGCGGCCCGCAGGATGCCGGCCACAACATCTGAGACGAAAATAAAATCTCGTTGCTGTTCACCGGCAGTCATCGGAAAATCTCTCCCGGTAAGGGCGGCGTGGATCGCGGCAGGAATTAAAGCCTGCGCGCGTTGTCCCGGCCCATAGACCTGGAACGGACGTAGCCAGACTACAGGTGCGCCCCAGGAATTGTAGGCCGCCCGGCCAAAGGCCCACGCGGCAACTTTTGACGCGCTATAAGCATTAAAGGGATCTACCCCATTGTGGTTGCGACGCGCGCCATATTCATGCGAAGATCCTACCAGCACCAGGCGCGTGCAATTTCCTGTATCGCGAGCCGCTTCCAGCAGATGTATCGTGCCGGCAACATTAATGCGCAACGCTTCCGTGAAGGAAATCCCCGGATTTGCCTGCCCCACGCCTGCCAGGTGGATTACGGCTTCCGGCTGCGCAGCCCGCAAAGCCTGTGTTATAGCGCCGGCCTGGGTAATATCACCAACGTATATGTGTACACCTGCCGGCACTAGGGGAATCTCACCGGGTAATACAAGCGCAGATACGTTGCTCCCCGATGCGAGCAATTCTCTCAGCAAATGTTGTCCAATAAATCCGGTTGCACCGGTCACGAAGACAGAAGATAGCATTGTTATAACACCACCCCTAAGTAATCTGCATACCATGCCAGCGACTCCTGCATTGCAGCTTCTCGCGACCACTGTGGCTGCCAACCAATAAGACACTTCACTTTACTACTATCAAGATATTGATCTTTGATTTCGTTCTTCGCTTTGTTCAAAACCAACGGTTCTAAATCCACCGCCATTTCTGAATGGCGCTTTAATTGCAACTGGCGGGCGAGTCTCAAAATTAAGTAGGTCACTTCAAGCACGCTCAAGGGTGCGTCGGTCCCACAGTTGAATGCCTGTCCACACACTTCTGGACGATCCAGGGCCTCCGCCAGCAGCATATAGGCAAGAACTGCATCCTTGACATAGAGATAATCGCGGAGAAAAGTCCCGTCGGAGCGAATGACAGGCTGTTCTCCTTGCAATGCGCTACGAATCGTGCCGGGGACCAGACGATTCCAGTTTAAATCTCCCCCTCCGTAAAGGTTCGCACAGCGGGTGATAGCAATGGGCAACTTGTACGTATTTGCATACATCTGCGCAATCAGGTCAGCCGCGCTTTTGGAGACATCGTAAGGATGCTGTCCATGGAGGGGCATTTCTTCCGTGTAGGGTAATACCGGTTGGGTTCCATACGCTTTATCACTGGAAGCGAGAACAATGCGTTTCACCGTCGGCGCGCGCCGCGCGGCTTCTAGGATGACCCATGTTCCCTTAATATTAGCCTCGAAGGTGGAGAGCGGCGCACGATTGGCAATCCCAACAATGGTTTGCGCCGCCAGGTGAAAAACACAATCCACCTCGTATTCGTTGAGCACACGCTCCATTAACGCATAGTCCGTGACATCTCCCTGCGCCACGCGAATGTGCGCGAGCGTGCCAGAACGGACAAGCTGGGATTGTGGTATGTTATCCCGCACCAGTCCTACCACATCAGCACCAATTTCATACAACGTCTGCGTAAGCCAGGAGCCGAGCAACCCGGTACACCCGGTCACTAACACCGATCGTTCACGCCAGAAACTTGATGAAACACTGTTCACGCCTCTTTCACTCCTGATTCTCTCTCACCATATTTTCCACGGAGACCCCTGTTCCCAAAGGGTATTTAATTCCTGTGCTTCTTTAAACGTATCCATTGACCGCCAAAATCCCCGGTGTTCATAGAGCGATAATTGTCCATCCTTTGCCAATAAGTGTAATGGCGTTTGCTCTAAGATCACATCGTCATCCCCATCCAAATACGGCAGCATTTCACGCTCGAAAACGAAGAACCCGCCATTAATGGTACGGGTTTCCAGGGGTTTTTCTTGAAAGCCCATCACCTTGCCCATGCCATTGTGTTCGACAATACCAAAGCGAGAAAAAGCATAAGCACCGGTCATCGTAGCCAACCGGCCCTGTTGTCGATGAAAGGTTAATAGCGCGCGGAGGTCAACGTCGGCCACACCATCTGCATACGTGGCAAAAAAACGCGGTGTAGTCACATAACAGGCAGCCTTGCGGATGCGCGCGCCTGTCATTGTCTCCAAACCTGTCTCAGCGAAGGTAATACGCCAACCTGCGGCATCATTGGGAGTGTGGTAGGCAGGGGAGCCGTTGCCCAATTCGAGCGTGAAATCGCGGCTCAACCAGTCATATTCCAGAAAATAACGCTTAATAGCTCCGCCCCCATACCCTAATGCCAGAATAAAATCGGTGATCCCCTGGGCCGCATAAATTTTCATGACATGCCAGAGAATGGGCCGTCCTCCGATCTCCACCAGGGGCTTGGGAACGGTCTGATCCCCCATCCGGGTTCCCTTCCCCCCACACAAAATGATTACAGGAAGTTGCTCTTGTATCATACCCATCTCTCCGTTACATACAAAGCCCACCACAACGTCAGGCAAAACCTGCTGTGTGCGGTGGGCAAAACTTGCCACCACAGCGACTGGTATTGCCCATCGCTGTGGTAAGAATAAACGGGGACTATGGTAGCATAGGGAGCCTGTTTGTCAACCGTTCAAATTTAGAACTAAAGACTACAAAAGTCTCATTGGTATTTTTCTCCTTCCGTATAGAATACGACAGCGACTGTGCCCGGTCCCCCATGGGTGCCTACAACGGGTGTTAATACACCCGTGTAAAGCTGCTGTGGGCGCAGGCGTTCGTTAATCCAATCTACTAACAAATCTACGTCCTCCTGCTCACCGGTGTGAACAACCGCCAGTTCAGGTGGACGCCGTCCTTGTAGACGCTCTTCAACTATCTCTAGCATGCGTTTTAAAGATTTCCGCCGGCTGCGCACTTTTTCCAGCGACTCGACGCGCCCATCCACTATCGTCAGCAAGGGTTTAAGATTCAACATTGTACCCAATAAATGGGCAGCTCCCCCAATGCGACCGCCTCGGTGTAAATAGTCCAGTGTATCTACCGCAAATAGAATGTGCATCCGGGATTGCATTTGCTGTAAATGTTCCAGGATTTCTTCCATTGTCACCCCCTGCTGTGCCATGTGGACCGCCGCCATCACATAAAATCCTAATCCCATAGAAAGAGAACGTGAATCCACAAGTTCAATGTTGAGTTCCGGAAGACTTTGCTTTGCTAACATGGCTGATGCAAACGTACCACTGAGAGCAGAAGATACGAATATCCCCAGTATGGTGTCCGTTTGATAGCGGTCAGCAGCAGTTTTAAAGAATTCAATAAAAGCCCCGGCCGAGGGTTGTGACGTCATTGGATGCTCTTTGCGTTCTTGTAGCCAACGATAAAATGTCTCAGCATCCAGCGTTACCCCATCTAAATACGTCTCCTCTCCCCAATGTATATTTAGGGGAATGACCGAAATATCTAATTCCTTAACTAACTGGGGGGATAAACCGGCAGTACTATCCGTTACGATTGCAATACGCCCCATCATGATGCCTCCTTAAAATAATGCAAACTCACAAATCACTGCTATATATAACCCCGGCGGTACGGGTAAGTTACGCACTACAAACAGTCACAGACGCAACTTATTCACAACAACGGTGTTATAGTAGGTGAAGTGTGTATCACATAATCAGATTTCCCGGCGTGTGCTATACTTCATGTATGAGTATCATGCTTTCCTGGAAGCTCATCAAAATGGGCCTCTGGGAAAGGTAAAATGCAGCGAGGGAAAGATGATCAATGTGGAAGAATATGACCTGGTCGCGCGAGCCAAAGAAGACACGGAGGCTTTTGGACAACTTTACCGTCATTACGTGCAACGTATTTATAATTATCTCTACCGGCACACCGGTAATGTAGCGGATGCGGAGGATTTGACTTCCCGCACTTTCTTCCAGGCATTAAAGCACATTTCCCGTTATCAGGAACGGCCGGGCGCAACCTTTCAATCGTGGCTATTTCGCATTGCGCATAATCTGGTCGTCAACTGGTATCGAGACCGTAGCCGGCGGCAGCACGTTACCCTAGATGCTGTGGAATTATTCGGAAATGGTACGCCTTTCTTGAATGACGCGCTATTTTCAACAAGCTTAACGCCACCCGATGGCGTAATGATCGCCGAAGAACACGCGCAATTACGCCAGGCGATTGACCGGTTACCGGAAGAGCGCAAAACACTAATCATTCTGAAATTTGTCGAACAGATGTCCAACACAGAAATTGCAGCGATCTTGGGAAAAACTGAGGGCGCGATCAAATCGCTCTACCATCGCACTTTAATGAGTTTGCGGAAAGCTATGACATCAGGAGGTACACATGAAACTTAATTTAGGAATTCGGCATAACTACATCGTTTTACAAGATCGTGTTTTACAAAATCGCGTTTTGCACACCATATTCCCATCAGGGGATTTCATTTCACTGGAAGAGCAAGGGAAATTGCACCATGCGATCGTCAATGTGTTGCCGCCTGTTTCTCCCACTGAGTCCTTTGTAACGCAATTAGAACAGGCTCTTCTCAAAGAAGGTAGATCTCTACCGGCTCTTTCTCCTTCTCTTTCTTTGTTACAGACAATTGGTCTGGTGCTTGGCGGTATTCTACCTATTGTGGGAGGAATTGCAGCGTGGGTATTGTGGCGCCGGCGGCAGAGAGAGAAATCCAACCTTCACCCTACTCCGCCAACAGTAGTACTACAGGCAAGTTAAACTTACAATTTCTGTCACCTGCTCCGGACAGAAACGAGGG
>JAFGFI010000289.1 GCA_016931185.1 Anaerolineae bacterium | reverse complement strand
GAGTTTGAACAAGGCGACCCAGATTTCCCTATCTGGAGCGGTGGTTGGTGGGGGGAAGGGCAGATCCCGATATTGCAAACTAGAGATGGGGCTTTGCCAACCACGCCCAATGTCGTAATCCAAAATGGAATCAATACATTCCTTGTGCATGGTACACCTGGACCAAATAATGGCATCATTATATCTGCCGGGCCACATACACCCCCGGGAACACCCTCACCCAAGATCGAGGTCACGCCGACGGGAATAAAGCTAACGGTTGGCCCAACGGTAGGCATCGAGATTACAGCGGCTGGTGTACGCATCAACAACGGGGCACTGACGGTGTTGCCCTGAACACTGAGAAGGTAGGCTACTATGCCCGGTTTTCTTTTTCATAACGGCGGTGTTGCGCAGTGTCCCCACGCGGCTCCGCTGACATTCACGCCCAGTAATACGCGTGTGTTGGTCAATATGATGTCGGTTGCCACCGCAGCAGATGTCTTCACCATCAGTGGGTGCCCGTTTCAGATCCCTATCGGTACGGGAACCAAGCCACAGCCGTGCGTAGTGGCGACGCTTGCGCCAGCAGCTAAAGTGCTTGTCAACAACTCGCCTGCTATTCTAAACGTTGGATCAAGTGTATGCCGCAGTGCAGAGCAGATCCCGCAGGGGCCTGCTGCAATCACCAGTACACAGACAAAGGTGGTGGCCACATGAATTTAGATTTTCCTTTCCATTTTGACGAGCGTGGACAGACGGGCGTCGCGAACCGCGACGAACATATCCGCAATATGATCGAGTTGCTGCTTTTCACCGATCCCGGAGAACGGGTCAATCGTCCGGATTTTGGCAGCGGGCTACGCCAACTTGTCTTCGCACCTAACAGTCCCGAATTGGCGGCCGCGCTGGAATTTTCCGTGCGAGCCGCGTTACAGCGTTGGCTGGGCGATCTGATTGAGCTGGACGAATTAACCGTCACCAGTGAAGACGCGAAGCTACGCATTCTGGTACGCTACCGGGTGCAGAATGAACCGACACCCCAAACGATCGAATTATCACGGGCGGTGTAAAGATGAATGCGATGACATTTCCACTGACAGATGCGCTTTGTGAGGATATCAGTGTGCGCCGGCGGTTAGTCCGCGCTAGTCCGGATGTAAATGGCATTGACTATGTCGAAGTCAAGGATGTAAAGCCCAATGAGGGCACTGCAACTATCATCCTGTCACTACTCAAGAGGGTTGGAATCGGCACGGAGAATCTCGCGGTTGATGCTCTCCTAGCCATTATTGAAGTCAAGCCATCAGAAGAAGAGAATGCCCCTTTGGCAAGAGTCTACCATATCTCAGTCGCAGGGACTGTAAAGCTTGAAGGCAATTACATCCTCAAAATCCACGATGCAAATAACCCAGATACCGTAATGCCCGGCTTCGATCCTCTACTCTCGGAGAGCGAGTTCTCCTTTGACATCAATGAAGAAACAGACCGTGATCTACCGGCGGCGTCTCCCTGCCCACCGGCCAGTCTGGACGAGCCGGATATGCATTATCTGGCCAAGGACTATGCCAGCTTTCGCCAGCTTGTCCTTGACCGTCTTTCCCTGATTATGCCGGCGTGGCGTGAGCGCCATGTCCCGGATCTGGGCATCACGCTGGTTGAACTGCTGGCCTACGTCGGCGACCATCTCAGCTATTACCAGGATGCGGTGGCCACGGAGGCTTACTTGCACACAGCGCGGCAGCGCATTTCTGTGCGGCGGCACGCCCGTCTAGTGGATTATTGTATGCACGAAGGATGCAATGCCCGCGCCCTGCTCTGTCTCGAGGCCGAGGTCGGAGATCCGGAGATCGATTTCAGCGATGTTTATTTTATCACTGACCACGGCTTTAAATTTCCATTGCGCGGCGTGATCAGCCGTGAGTCCGATTTGATAGAGGCTGTACGGCGCGAACGTTATGAAATCTTTGAGCCAGTAATATTGGCAGACAAGGAAACGGATCGAGCCTATAAAAAGAAACTGTATTATGCACACAATCGGATAGACTTCTACACCTGGGGAGAGCGGGAATGTTGTCTTCCAAAAGGCGCGACCCGTGCGACGCTACGCGATGGCCCTGGCCTGCCTGTAGTGGGTGGCGCAGATCAATCCAAGCCGGAGGAGCAGACCGCGGAACAAAAAGGAGATGACGTTTCGCCAGCCGACCGTGAAAAGGTGCTCCGTGAGCAACTCCACCAGAGGCGTGTCTTGCAGCTCCAACAAGGCGATGTACTCATTTTTGAGGAGATCCGTGATCCTGACACTGGTTTGGAAGATGATGCCGACCCGGCGCACCGGCATGCTGTGCGCCTGACGCAAGTGACGCAAGCTTATGACCTAGTCGGCCGCCGAGTCGAGTACAAGAATGAGCGGGGTCAGGTCGAAAGCAGGATCGAACGTCAAGCTGTGCTAGAGATAGAATGGGATCCTGCAGATGCAATGCCCTTTCCGCTTTGCCTGTCGGCGATCACCGATGACTGTGAATACCTTGAGAACATCAGCATTGCTCGTGGCAACGTGATCTTGGTTGATCATGGCGTGACAGTAGAAGAAAACCTCCCCAAAGTTGAGCCATTGCCTTCCCAGGTCACGTGCGATGAATGTGGCGAGATATTGCATCCGCAATCACACCGCTACCGCCCGCATTTAAAACAATATCCTGTTGTCTTTCGTGAAGAAATCCAGCCCAAGTCACCGATCATGCATCAATTACAATCGCGTGAACCAAGGGCTGCTTTACCTCAATTAGAACTCACCGTAGTTGACGAGGTAATTGACGAGTTGCAAATAGCAGACGATATTGCGACGATGGTAAACAATGCGGTTGATGTCAAGGCTATACAGCAAAAGATCAGCGAATTTCTCAAAGAAGTTGATGGCAATGCCCGCTTGAGCTTTGCGGCAAAGGCGAAGGCTCGGGAAATTGGAGATAGGATAAATGCTGAAATAAAGAAGAATACATCTGTGAACCAAAATGACCTCCTCAAGATTTGCAATGAGCAAAAAGAGAAACTCCATTCTGAAGTTTTACACTGGCTGGCCCGGTCCGATCTGCTGTCTAGCGGTGGCGATGACCGCCACTTTGTGGTTGAAGTGGACGATGACCGCGTCGCCCACCTGCGCTTTGGGGATGATGAATTGGGAGAACGGCCTGTCCCGGACACGCAGTTCGAGGCCCGCTACCGCATCGGCGAACCGCTGGCTGGCAACGTGGGCTCGGAAGCCATTTGCCGTATGATTGTACGGAGTGGTCACACCGAAGACGTAACTAGGGTACGCAATCCCCTTG
>JAFGFI010000288.1 GCA_016931185.1 Anaerolineae bacterium | reverse complement strand
GTGTGCCCACGGAGGCTGACCGTGTACGTGACGCGGTCGCCGGCTTGCGCCAAACCGGGGGAGACGAATTTGGATGAGTCTTCCAGGTCCGTTGGCGGCGGAACAACAGATTCCAATTGCAATTGAGCAGTACGGGTGATGGGACCGTAGTCCGGGGCAGCAGTGTAAGCCGTGTTGGTGAGCATGACTGTCGAACTGAACGTTACCGTGGCCGCGTAGGTAATTGTGACGGGCAGCGTTGGCGAAACGCTGCCCGACCAAAGAAGCGTGGGGGCTAACGTGTCATCAGGAATGCCGCTGGTCGCGGAGAGCGATCCGGGTACGTACACCAGTCCGCCGGGAAGCGTGTCGGTGAAACGCACGGTACTGGTCGGTGGAAGCGTGTGCCCACGGAGGTTGACCGTGTACGTGACACGGTCACCGGCTTGCGCCAGACCGGGCGAGACGGATTTGGATGAGTCCTCCAGGTCCGTTGGTGTAGGGCCTGGTCCCTCAGGTTCCCATCCTGCAAGGCGCGCCATCATCCACCAGAAGGCGTTTGCCTTGAGCTTGCAGAACAACCGGGCTTCAGCAGGGCTGTCTGAATGTATACAGGAATCCGGAAGGTCAGTGCAGTACTCGGGGTGATTCTCACAGAAAGAGGCACACCACATACATGTACCCTCCTCATCGTTGACATAGGGTCCGTTTCCAAGCGGGTCGTAGGTCTCGATATCCGCGAAGTCATAGAGCACCATGTTGTGGTCAGTGGCATACTGCCTGACCATGTTGTTGTTAAATTCGAGTGTCGCGCTGCCGCCATCGGTGTGTCCCGTCATCAGGATAAACCGCATGTCCGGATACTGCGCCTCAAACGCAACGATCTGGTCGAGATACTGCTGCACGGTCGCCGCGGAGTTAGTCGACTGCTGACCGCACCAGGCCCACATCGAGAAGTTGAACCAGCCCGTGTCCTCCACAGATTGCGTTAGACTGATCCCATACGGCGTGGCCCAGTACAACTCCGGTGTGACGTATGTGCTGCTTCCCCCGAGGTTGTTGCCGTCGTAGATACGGAGGACTCCGGAAGTACTAGGCAGTCCTACAGTGCCATGCGCCAGGATAGAGACACCGTAAGTCGGGTCGACCTCCTTAAGCTTTCTAATGCCCGTGATAATCTGAGAACCGTGTGAGGTGTGGGCGTAGTGAAAGTTAAACTCCTTGGCCTCCTCCAGCCAATAGGCAGGAATCTGGCTCAAGTCAGTGCAGGTGTGGTCGATAATGATCGGCCCATCAGCGGCGGCGCTGCGCACCGCAGCGATTGCACGAGGAACTGTGGGCTCACCGTCGCCAACGCCGGCGGGAGCACTACGAGTTTCCCGTACGTCCGCACTAAGAGTTATCAAGAGCAACCCTACCACCAATACAAAAATGAACCTTAAAAGCTTCTGAACGTTCATTGAAACCTCCTTAAGTAGCCAATTGATGATCCCCAAGCGCAAAAGTGAACTTTCATCGGCGCCGTCCATGTCGACGCGGCTTGGGATCAGATACGGCGGGCCAGCAGCGCGCGCAGGTTCCCATCCGCATCAGAGTACGTCCGGATATCACAGTATGCGCCATTGCGTTCGAGCCTACGGCGGATAAGCTCCCCTTGTCCAAGCCCGACCTCAAAGCATAGCCATCCCCCGGTTCTCAGATAATGCGGGGCTTCCGTGATCAGCCTGACCAGAATCGACACACCGAAGGGGCCGCCGTCAAATGCCAGGCTGGGTTCGTAATGACTGACCTCGGCGGCCATCTCGCCCACACGCTGACTTGAAATGTAGGGGGGGTTACAAACCACCATATCGACCTGGCCAACGAATCGCTCGCCGTCAAACGGCGCGAACAGATCGCCGGTCTGGAACGTTACCCTATCCTGGAGCGCGAGATGTGTCGCGTTACGCTGTGCCAGGTCTACCGCCTCCGGGGAAAGGTCAGCGGCGCAGACGTGGCAATGAGGCTCATAATGAGCCAGGGCCAGCGCCAGGTTACCACAACCGGTGCAAAGATCGATCACTTGCGCGTGCCCTTTTTGTGTCACGATGGCCCGAAGCGTATCGAGCGCGGCGTAACCAAGGATCTCCGTCTCCTTACGCGGGATCAACGCCTCCGGCCCGGCGAGCATCTCGATATCCATGAAGCACTGGCGGCCGGTGAGATGCGCCAACGGCACACCTTGCGTGTGTGTGTGGACCAACGTCCGCAGACAGTCCATCGATGCCAGCGATAGATGAGGCAAATCGCCTGCAAGGCAGCGCTCGACAGCCCGGCGATCCCCAGCGGCCAAAAACCAAAGCGCGCGTAGTGCGCTCTCCGGCGTCTCCTCCGGCTTGTCCGCAAGGTAGGTGCGCCCCACCCTGATCACACTGAGTAATCCGTTATAGAAATCCATTTGATTCATTATATCCCCATCGAAATGCTTTTGGAACAGGAGCTCATAGCTTTAAGTTGAATACGAAAAGCCAGGCTAGACGCAATCATCGACAAAAACTTATCGGTTTCGCATGACCAATGGCAAAAAAAAGCGGTACGCGTTGGCAATAACAAGACAGGTCGCTGTAGTGTTGATGCCATTCGGCCCGCTCAACTCAGCAATATTCCTGAGCGCCGCAGGTTGCGCGGTATCTATCGTCACTCGATAGCGCAACGCGATTTCTTCGTCCGGCAAGAGATCGGCCTGCCACATAAGCTGGCGCGCAGCGTTGTTGTAGGTAGGCCAGACGCTCGTCCCCTCAGGTGCAAGAATCAACGGTGCACTCAACCCGGCGGGCAACGTATCGGTCAGCGTGAACAGGCCTTCGTATCCGGAGAAGCGCAGGGTGTATGTCAGCGTCTCGCCCGCCTCCGCGATGACGGCTGTACTGGTTTTACTCAAACCGGACGCCAATCTAGCATCAAGAACAGCGATGAGATTCTGGAGATAGAAAAGGTCGCCCACTTGCACGGCAGGCACATCCAGGTACTTTACCAACTCGATGCCAGTCTCCTGCAAAATCAAGGCTTTGGCTTGGAAAAGCGCGTGGTAGTCATAAAAGTGCTGGCTGGCGCCCTCGCCGACGGTGGCCTCGAAATTCGATACAAACCAATAGGGTGCAATAACCTCATACTCGTCGATCGCCTCTTGGACTTCATCGTAGATAGTGTCATGAAGATACTGCCCCAATTCGGGCACCAGGTACATGAAATTTCTGGCGATGCTGAGCGCCCGCCGGCTGCTGCCGCCTGTATACGGCGTGTCCTTCTCAAACGTAGAAGCTCTGAGAGCAAGCAACCGGGCGAGTTCTGTCTTAACCTCCGTGGACTCCGGGTAACCCGCCAGAGCTTCCAATTCCAGGTAGCCCAAGTAACCGGCAATGTAAGCATTGTGTACGTATGGGTACTCGATCAGGTAGGCATCCGCCGGGGGAGACTCGAGCCTTGACCGGCTGGCATCGAAGATACTCCCAGGCATCCCGGAAGCTTCTGCATACTTCCACAATGCGTAAAACATTTGCGGCGGCCAGGTCCACCCCTCGTAACTATGGCTGACCCAGGCAGGATGATTGATCAGATCATCCTCGGCCTCCTGAGGTAGATCAAAAGACTCTCGCGGCGCACCGTCCCGCCACCCCACGTGTGTGTAAAGGTAAGGTGGGTAAAGCGCATAGAACGCCTCCAGGTAAGTCATAACAGCCTGCTGGAGATCGGATGTCAGGTAAGGGAGCGCCAGAACCAGTGTATACAAGGTATCTGAAGGATCATGCCAGTAATCGATCAGATGGTCGCCGTACCGGTCTTGAGTCCCGTTATCAAACAACCCAACGCTTCTGTAGCCAGGACGAAGAGGCGCCGTGCTGACTATCCTGCTCACCTCCGTAGCCAGTCTCTGCGTGAGTTCGTAATGGCTTACCCCGAGAGCCGCCGCTGGAGCCGTTACAGTCGTGAGCATCGACAGTTGCTCCGGTTCACCCGTGTAGCTACCGAAGGCGATCACCGCATTGGAGCGGTGCATATAGACCATACCGTCATAAGGAATGGGGGGATTCTGGTAGCCATGCTGCCCATAGACGCCATTTGGGCTAGCCTCAGTGCCCTGGAACAAACTGTTCCGTGTGTAGTCGTCGGGATGCACGGACTCATACAGAACGTTGTAACCCGGCAGCTTCTCTTCAAGGTCGTAATTGAAGTACAACCATGCGGAAGCATCGACCACATCAATGGCCCCGGCGGACCGGCCATTACAATGATTCCAGTAGATAAGATTGCCGCCCGCGGCATAGGCCAGCGGCTCGTCCATGGCTTTCCAACCGCTACTCGGTGTACTGATCGCCCCACTACCGAAGGCCCAGCCGCTCACGTGACCTCCAGGAATCCACTCATCGGACATATAGGTATTCGACTGGTAAAGAATGCCATCCGCTCCAACGACAGGGGGATACCGATTGCCGCTATGCGTTCCGTGCCAGAGCACAGGCGCATACTCCGGGTTGCCGTCGCCATCGAAGTCAAAGGTTACCTCGTGGCCCGTTTGTCGATCCAGAATAATGTAGGTCCTGCGCCACGGTTTTGCCTCGAAGTACTGCAATACGCGCGTGGCATCGACCGTGCCGTCTGGGAGACGCGCCCCAAAGAGGGTACCGCGCAGTTCGGTAAAACGATCGGGCCATATATCATCAATCTCACGGCCTTGCAAATCGTAGCCATAAGCGGGTCGCAGAAAATGGCGGTAGTTGTTGCTCCCGGCGAGAATCACCACGTCCGCGCCGGTATCCTGATCCTGGTAGATCACAGGCCACCCAGCGTGGAAGCCCGCGCCGGGGAGCTTCGACGACTGCCAGACCAAGGCGCCACTGCGCGCATCGAGTGCATAGGCGTAGGAATCGTCTGATGCGATGTAGACGATGCCCTCCGCGTGCGCTGCCGAGAAGAGGATCGGCCCATCAGTCTGATACTGCCATAAAAGCCCAGAAGCAGCGCCAAGGTCCTCAATAGCATAGAGAATCCCGTCACGATTTCCCGCATAGACGATAGTGCGACCATCGATATCAAGCACCAGCGGGTTAGTAGCGAACCCGGCATCTGCCGCAAATGTCCACTTAAGTTGGCCGGAGGTCGCTTCCAATGCGTAGAGCTTGTGATCGTAGCCGCCGACATAGACGACGCCATCGAAAAACGTCGGTGCATTCCCAAGCGGCAGTTCTGTTGGATAGATCCAGGCCGTTTCGCCCGTCGCTGCATCGAGAGCGTAAAGCCCACTTGCCGTAGAGATGTAAAGTAAACCGTTGGCCGCAATGATTTGGATGTAGGGTGCGATGTAAGGCTCGATCACACGATACCAGACCGGTTGGAGTTTCCCTCGCACCTCTTCCGGTGTCCAGGAAGTACGCTGTGGATTGGCGCCCACCATCGGCCATCCATCCTCCACAGAGGTGCCCTCAATACCCCCAAATCTGTCCACATCCCCGTTGTCATAATCGAAGATAGTCAAAGCCGCGCCCGAGTTTGTTTCCGCTGATAGATCATCCCCCTGAAGCGCCATCGGGGTTAGCGGATGCGCTATTGTACCACTCGTAAACAGCGATACGAGGACAACAGCAAGACTTAACCCTCGCCGGCTAGTCCATCGTATTGTACCTGATCTGCTCATAATAAACACATACTCTTTCCGTAATAATAACAAGGGCAGTGCAAAGTTTGCCCGGATTCACAGAGCTGCGCGCGCGCGCAGCAGACTGCGATAAATGCGCGCGCGCGCGGCAAGCGATGGCGCGGCAAGGCTGCCCAAGGCAACCAAAGCCCAGCGTGGCGCATAAGCGAGCCCCAGCAATCGCCTGAAGCGACGGACTTCTCGCTCCCCACCGTACTTGCGATGAAACTGGGCCTTGCTCCGGTAGAGCTGCACATACATCTCCTCAGCAGCCTGGCGCGTACTGGCCTCTCCATAGTGTGTGACCTCTGCCCAAGGCACCCACCAGAGCTCCCAGCCGGCCCGCAACAGCCGGTAGCAGAGGTCCATCTCCTCAGTATACATGTAGTATTGAGCGTCTAACAACCCCACTTGATCCAGCGCCGCGCGTCGCAGCAGCAGGCACGCGCCCTTAATCACTTCTACACGACGAGGCTTCGACAAATCCCAGTGCTTCTGATCATAAGTAGCCCGGCGCCAAATCCGGTCCAAAAACATCAACCGCCAGAACTCACGGCCTGGGGTCAGTACCGGATGACACGATGGTTGCAAACTACCATCTGCATTGAGGAGGCGAGGCCCACATCCGGCAGCCTCAGGATGCTCATCCATGAAGGAGACCATCGCCTCCACTGCGCCAGGATACACTTCAGTATCGCTATTCAGCAGCAGAACATACCGCGCCCGGCTTTGTTGTAACGCCTGGTTATTCGCTCGTGCGAAACCGACGTTCTCTGCATTCTCAATAAGCCGCGACCACGCGAACTGTTCACGCACCGTCTGTGCGCTGCCATCAGCAGATGCGTTATCAACAACTATGGTTTCCACCCTTAAATGTGTACCTGTACACACAGTCTTGTCCACTGATCGTAAACACTGCGAGAGGAACTCCCGCGTGTTCCAGTTGACGATGATGATACTCAAGTCCATATACCCTACCATTCCTAGCACTTTTCGGCATTATTCATATTTTCGATTGCTACCAGGCCGCCGAGGAACAGCCATACAAGGAGGCTTGCTTGAAAGCCAGGATAGCCGATGTTATAGACAAAAGGTAGCATCCAATCCGCCAGCATCATAATCACCAAACTGCCCACCCAGGCAGCCGTCATACCGCCCACATAGCCGCCGATAAAACCGGTCTGGTAACGCTCATTAAGTCGCAAGCCTAACAGAAAAAGCTCCACAGCAAACCAGAGAAAAAGTCCCAATCCTAAAAGCCCAACATGAGCAAAAAGGTCGATGTAGTTGTTATGCGAATTAATCTTGGGATGAAACCATAATGCGCGCTGATAGATCAGGGGAGACATACCGGCATAGTTGCGATAAGAAGCCGGTCCTAAACCGGTAATAGGGTTGCGCAGTGTGACACTCACCACACGTTCAATCAGCACCAGGCGCGAGGCCCCACTTTCGTCCCATTTCTCACTTCCGCCGGCGAACTCATAGAGAGTGCCGGAGACCAGTCCCAAGACCAGCAGGAGTCCTCCTAGTATAATGATGGTGCGACGCAAATGTGGCAGGCGGAGCCACACCAGCACACCGGCCACGGCAGACACCCCCACCCAATTAGAGGTACGATCATCCACCCGGACAAAAGCGTAGATCAGGACCGCGATCATTACTACCAGGAGATAAACCTGCCTGACGCGCCCGAGCTCAGCGTTGAACAAGAGTTGCCCTCCCGCCAACGCCGTAAGCAGGATCCAGAATGGCGCGCGTTGGAAGGTAAAGGTAGTAATGGTGCTCAACCAACGGCTGCTACCGAACGCCATCCATACGCTTGCGAGCCCGCCACCCACATAAAGAAAGGTCCAGGTGAGCCGGGGCAGCCAGGTCTCCAGCTCATGAACATTGGCGACTAACCAGAAGGCGAGCGCAGCGATAACAAAGATCGCACACTGCGCCAACTGGACAAGCCAGAAGTCGTCGGACCTGGGCACAGCAGGGGGCCAGGTCGCATTTCCGATCAGGAAGGAGAGCAAGCTCGCCAGCAGAAAGAGGATGAAGGGACGATTGGCAGCAGAAGCAGCCCAATGCAGTTCACGAGCGCGCAGGCCCTTGAGCAACCAGAGGACAAAGAGCGCCGGAACAAGCAAGGTAGCAAAATTAAGTTTGATCTCGGTACCAGTGCTGATTTCGACACCCACGTTCAACGCCGCAATAATCACTGCCAGCAAACCCAACTGAGGCACGCGGAGCAATACCACCATACCGAAGCTAACTGCAAGCAGCAGTAGCCAACGCATTGAGGCGCGTTGGCCCAAGAAAGAGGAAGCCAACAGCACTCCCAACACCATCATAGCGCTGAGATAGCGCCTCGGGATGGGTCTGGATAACAGTTGGATCACGCTATCCACCGTGAGATAGCGTTTTAGTGTCTTAGCATCTTTTTCCATAATGCAGGTTTGCGTATTTGCAGGTTTATCAACTTGCGCGTTAGCTCCTTGCCGTCTCTTCTACCAAAGTCACAAATTGCGCGCCGATGGTCTTCCAATCATACCGCCTTTCTACGAGAGCACGAGCACTACGGCACAGCCGCTCGCGCAAGACACTATCGCCCATCACGCGCAACACGGCATCTGCAAGCGCCTCGGGCGTATCCCCGAGCAACAGGTGCTCGCCGTTGACTACATCTAATCCCTCCGCGCCTTTGGAGGTAGCGACCACGGGTGTCCCGAGTGCCATCGCTTCGAGTATCTTGAGCCGCGTGCCCCCGCCTTGACGGATCGGTACAACACAGATTGCCGCCTCAGCCACCGGCAGGCGTACATCGTCCACATAGCCGATAAGGTGTACCGACGTGTCGAGCGCCAGGCCCGCCAGATCGACGCCCTTAGTGGCGCCGGTGATGGTCAGCGACACGCCAGGAGCTACCGTCTTGATACGTGGATAAACTTCAGCCAGGAACCACTGCATCGCGTCGTAGTTAGCACTGTAGGTAAGCGCCCCATTGTAAACAAGCATGGTGGGCCGGGGCTGTGCCAGACCCGGGCGGTTGTGGCCGCAGTCCACGCCATTAGGCACCACCTCTACCCGTAACCGGTCAATGCCCACAGCACTAAGCGTGGCCTGTCGATCTGCCTCGGAAACCATTGTGACGAGGGCACAGCGTGGGAACGTGCGAGCTGTATACCAACGCTGCTTGTGCCAGCTCACCCAACAGCGGGCGCGTTGGAACAGGTCTGTCTGTTCGTCATAGCGCTCCCACGCCCAACGGGACATTGAGTTGTGTTCCTCCAGAATCTTGGGGGCGCCGACAGGAGCAGCATCGGCATAAGTAGCCATCATCTCAGTCGAGGCAATCACGGCGTCGAAAGCGTGCAAGTGCAGCACGCTGGCCACCAACTCGCGCATCGCCGGGATTGAACGCGACGTCATGGGGCGGAGCGACAAGAAGGTGCGGAGAGTGCCCACTTTGTTCTCTACAAAAGGATTGAGAGACACGACACGCACATCTGCACAGAGCGCACGCAGGTTACCCAGCACCTCAGGCTGAGCGGTGTCGAACGCGAACGAAACGAGCGTCACCTCGTGCTTTTGGCTCAAGGCGTGCAGAAGATGATAGACCCGCAACTTCGAGCCGTTATCAGGCGGGTAAGGGAACCAAGTGGACAGGAACAGAATTCGCATAGTGTTGCCCCGGAATAGGCTCATATTCGGATATAAGGATAGCCATGTTCTTTATGAGGAAAATCTGTGAATAGCCGCTTGAAGATGTGCCTCGAGTTTCTGCACGTGTGCCTCTGCACTCCAGCGTAAGCTGGCCCCTTCCTGAGCCTGGCGTCCCATTCGCTCGCACTCGTCAGGATTCTCTAGCAAACGTTGGATGGCTGAACTAAGACTGCCGACGTCGCCTGGTACAGCTAGATAGCCATTCTTCCCATGCTCAAGCCAGTCAGGAATGCCTCCCACAGCATAAGCGACTACAGGTCGACCATGGAGAAAGGCCTCGGGACCAACACGCCCGTAAGGTTCGGGCCAGAGAGAGGGCATTGCAAAAAATGCACAACGCTGATACAGCATTTTCATCCTTTCTGGCGTAACCCACCCGACGAAGTCTACACGTTGGGCCACGTGTAAACGCTCAGACAATTGCTCACAGGCAACTCGATCAGGTCCGTCGCCGGCTACAATCAACCGCCAGTCGCTTCGCAGTAACGCGAGGGCCTGGATAAGATCCCGGAGTCCCTTTTCTGGTGTTACCCGGCCAGCAAACAGGATCACTTCAGGGGCAGGTGGCAACACATACTCAGACGCAGTCTCAAAAAACAATAGCGGCGCCAATAAGCCAAGTCTCTCAACCGGCAAGCCATTGACTATCAGCCGATGGCGCATATAGTCGCTACCTACCAACACATCAACCTGCGAGGTTGCTCTGATCAACGCGCGCACCTGGTGCAAGCGACGTATATGTCCGGCAGGATTGCGACCGAAACAACAGCGTTCGATCTGCGCGTTGACAATACAGACAGGGCCTGCGGTACGATCACAAGCCTTCACCGAGCGACGCAGAAAGAGTGCGTAGCCGGGACAGATCAGGTAAGGACTGTGTATATAAGCGATGGCTGGCAATCGACCATAAATCCAGCGCAGGACCAGCGGGTCATACACGGCATGCGTGTAAGCCACATCGGGGCGAAAATCAGCGATTACACGCTCTATGTCAGACAGGGCAGCCTCAACATCTGACGTGACGACTTGCGTTGTGCCTGGCATGAGATCATCTGAACGCTCGGAGGCAAAGCTGACCAACCGAGTTTCGTGCCCCGCCATTATAAGAGCACGTGACACGTCGGCAATATAACCTTCTACGCCACCGGCATGTGTTCCGAATTGGTTAAAGTGAAGGATTCTCACGTCTTACGTTTCGCGGTAGCGCTTGATTTCTGCAGGCACACCGGCTACCACAGCATACTGCGGTACATCCCGCGTGACGATAGCACCCGCCGCAATCACCGCCCCATCACCGATCTGTACACCCGGAAGTATCACAGCGTGAGTTCCAATCCAGACATCGTTCCCAATGTGTACGCCCGCATTGCGTAGATCGTGAGGCTGATCTCGCATCAACACGTCGCGCCCGGTGCCATGATTGGCGTCAATGATCGAAACGAACTGCGAGAGAAGACACCCATCACCAATGATGACCGGGGCATTACCCGCTCGGATGTTGTTAAACTCGTTAATCGCTGTACGTTGTCCGATCTTCAGGGATGGACATGCAGTTTCGCCCAACCGGGGATCAGGCGTCAGATCGAGGATACTCTGATGGCCGATCATTGAGCCGGGTCCGATCTCCAACACAGCCTTTGGCCCCAGACGAATGATAGCCGTAGGGGCGATAGAAACACCCCGCAACCACCACTGCTGGCGACGCAGATCGTGCGCCCAATCCTGGCGCAGGCGGCGGAACAACGACTTTATCCAACGCAAGTAAAACATCACCGACATGCTAGATACTCTCATAACGAATCTGAGCCACAACCTCTTCCAAAAACCCCTCGATTTCATCAACCATCCGGCGAATGTCGAAACGGGCAACGGCAGTAACGCGCGCGGCCGCCGCCAGACGTTCCCGTAGGTCAGGCGCTTCAACAAGCCGCTGCAAAAGCACACTCAATTGCCGGCTGTCACCCGGCGCAAAGAGTAAACCATCTCGACCATCAGCGATCATTTCTGGCGTGCCGCCCGTAGCGCTTGCCACTACCGTCAAACCAGACGCCATACCTTCCATAACAGTCCGAGCTAAAGGTTCGGCCGACAGCGTTGCAACTACCAGTACATCGTGCTCCCGGTACACGTCGGGCATATTATCCCTGGCAACCGCCGTGCGGAAAACCACCCGCCCCTCCAGATGCGCATCCCGTACCAGCGCTTCCAGCTCCACGCGTTCGTTAGGATGCCCACGCCCTATCACGGTCAGGGAAATATTGCTAACCCCTTGTTCGTCCAAAAGCCGTATCGCCTCGATCACCGTATGGGCGCCCTTGTGGCGTGCCCAACCTCCGGCGCAAAGCACGCGCAGTTCAGAGGTAGTGGACGCACCGGAATGCGCCGGTATAAATTCGTCAGTCTCAATGCCGGAGAAGATCACTTTCGCATGAGGGAAGACGAGACCAGCCTGACCGAGATAGTCGTAAACATACTGTGAGACAAAAACTGCGTGCTCGAACGTGATGTCGGACCAACGGACAGGTCTATACCAACGCGAGAGAACCAACGGGGCCAACAACCGGCGGATAACATCCGTTATCCGCCCTGGAGTCTCGGTAAGCCAGTACTGCTCGTGCGCATCTGGTTCCACGGGCCAGTACCCCGCGAACGATTGAACAACGCGTCCTGGGAATAGCGCCTTTGCCGTCGCGATAAGCGCGGGAGACAGGTTCCACATACACCAGAAAAACACCAAATCTGGTCTGAAAGCTCTTGCCAGGTTCTTGAAAGCTTCCACGTTCTGCCTTAGTTGGGCCTGGCGATTCAGCACGTAATGCAGCGGTTTATAATGGTAAACATCTGCATCAAGACTCAAAAAACGCGCCACACCGGGTTCGTCAGATAGAACGATTCCCGGCGGCACAAAGTCACTGGTCAACACCTGACACTGATGCCCTCTCTCCTGAAGGCCCTGGATGGTCTCCTGGAGACGCAATTCCATACCGCCAAGGTGCGTGGGGGGATAAAGATTGGATAGAGTCAGAATACGCATAGATCATCCAACCGTTCGTAACCCCGGGAGGTGGCCATCCACAGGCTCAAGAGGCTCAAAGCGTATATACGGTCGCCATAAACATCAGGCCGTTTCCGGTACTCGGACAACATCTCGGCCAGATACGCCTTTGACCAGGATGGAAACACGCGCAATAACCCAGACTCTTCGAGCCAGCCCAGCAGACGTCCATTCCTGTTATCGATAAGCGCGTTGGTATCGAAGAAAAAATATCTCTTAGGCTTCTCAACAAGCTCTCGTGGCAAATGCTTCGCGAGGTAGGCCCGCAACAACGTCTTGTTACTGTAACCCCAGTACTGAAGCTCCTGAGGTAAGCCATTGACGAACTCAGCAAGACGGTTATCGATCAAAGGCATTCGCAACGCCAGACCGGCAGCTCGCGCCACATACACTGACTTACGGATAGACGCGCTGGGCGTCCAAATGGATCCCTCAATCTCAGATTTCAGAGCAATCCAGTCCTTGTCTGTATTTTTACGTACCAATTCCCACATATATGTATTGGACCAGTCCACGTCCCGTTGCCAGAGTCTCTTCAACTCCTCCTGAGTCCATCCATTCAACGTGACGAAGGCTTCTTCCAGTGGCGTCTGCCAGTCACGCGCCGTAGAGGCAAACCGGGCAGGTCCCAACTGCATGATCCGCAAAAATAACGGCCACGCGAAATCCGGCACAAACCGCTTGAACTGACGACGCTTGTGGTCACGGTACTCGTCGAAGTGATGGACATAGCCAAAGTAGTAATCGTTACCCGTACCATCCCAGACAACGGAGACATCCTCTGGGAAAGCAGATGAAGCCAGAAGAAGAGGTAAAGACGCAGTGTCCCCCATAGGTTGATCTTCGCACATGACCAGCCTCTGGAAACCTGGGATCAGCGCGTCAGACGCGGGCGTATAGACTTTGTGGGGTATCCCCAGATATTCGCACACGCTCGCGGCATCACTGGATTCATCGAGCGGGGGACCACCAAAGGCCATAGTCAGCGCGACCACGCGATCCGGCGCCACTTCTTTAAGGGCAACAGCCAGGGATGTTGAGTCTTTGCCGGCGCTCAGCAATAGACCGATACGCCCGCGCCGAGGTATACAACTCTCCGCCGCAACCAACATCCGCTCCTCGAAGAGTGGCAGATAATCCTGAATTGCGGCATGAATTTTGCCCTCGTCGCGCAGGGGCACACCCTGAACGAAACGTGGAGGAGCAAAACGCTTTTGACGGGTCCCTTGTGGATCAATAACCAGTGCATGCCCCGGCAACACAGAACTCACGTCTTTGTATACCGAACGAGGGCTGGGCACGTATAAGTAATGGAGAAATTCCATGATTGCCTGCTCGTCATATTCGGTCGCCAATCCTGCCAGGCGAAAGGCCCGAAGATCAGATGCAAAGACGATTCTTGGCCCGGAAGTCGCAACGTATAGCGTCTCGAACCCCACACCGTCTCGAGCAAAAACGGCACATTGCTTCTCTCTGTCAAAAACGACAGCGAGCCAAGCCCCGTTCAACGTGGCGAACGCCCTAAGTCCGCGATCTACATACCCTGATACCACTGCGTGACTGATACCGCGCAAGCGTTGCTCGTCATCTGCGAGGGTCTCAAAACCTGAGAAGAAATGCCCTTGTACTATTCCCTGATAGGCGCCTACTTGCGGAATCGAATATTTGTACTGCCCGGGCGGGATCTGGGCATCCTCAGAGTGCTGAAACGTGATTGCCGCGATCCGGTCACCGTGCCATAATGTGGAGACGGTTTCGGGCAAAGTAACAAAACTGGAAGCCAGATTGTAAATCCCGTCATGCAATGATGCATCGTCATCATAAAGGTCGATTGCGCCAACCACGCCAAAGGTGATAGGATGCATTGAATTAGCCGCCATGATGGTACACCTCCACACTATCGGGTGGTTGATTGACTTCCATCTGAGGTGCCTGTCTGGCACGCCTATACGACCTGACAACGGCCGCAAATCTGGGGGTAAGAAACGTAACCTTCAACAGTCGTCGGAGCACTCCGGATACCGTGACCAGCCGGGGGTTTGCTCCAAGAGCACGGAACAGGTAACTCCGGGCATCGCGCCAGCACTCAGCCTGGTCACTGAGCATGCCCAATGCCAGGTAAGCGTTGCCAAACGCCACTCCGCGCAATGCCAGCAAGTCCGCCTCCCCCTTCGCAAAGAGTTGATCGAGCCACTGCAGCATCTCTACCGCAATCCGCTTGATGTCAAGCTGCTTCGCATCACCACGGTGTCCCCGCGACTGGTCGCCACATGCCAACTCATAGAAGGTCCTTAGTTCGCTCAAGATGGGAGGAGACAACGCCGCCGCTCTATTCATAAATGACCATCCTTCTGTTTGTTGTCCACCCTCAATATACTTAAGGGCAATGGCTCGAAATGCATGACCGTAGGCCACCCTGGCTGCATTCGAAAGATTGCTCCCACTATCGAGGTCCTCGCCACATTGTTTATGAGCGAATCTGAGTCGCGCCTCACGAAAGGCATCCGCATTTGCCATAGTATTGGTGGCATGGACACGGTAACGTACAAGCGGTTGGGGCACCCCCACGATACGGAATTGCCTGGCCAATCTTAGAAACATGTCAGCGTCTTCCGCGATGCGAAATTGCGGATCAAAGCCGCCTACATCATCATAACAGCGTTTTCTGGCGACAAAGGATGAGGTCAGAATAAAACAACCCTGCGTCAACATCTCATAAAGCTGGTCAGGTGGCTCGACGCGCACAGATGTTCTTAACTTTGCACCACCGGCATCAATCATCGTGAAGCCGGTATAAACACCGTCGAGCATACCATCTTTCGCCAGCAGCGGCACCACAGTCGCCAAAAAATCCGGCTCCCACAGGTCATCCGAGTCTAGCCACGCAATCAAATCGCCAGAGGATTTCTCCAAACCTAAATTACGCGCTGCGACAACCCCCTGGTGTGCCTGTTGAAAAAGGCGTATCGGCCCTGGCGCATCCCGAATGATTTGGATAGTATTATCGGTAGAACCATCATCTATGATGATGATTTCCCAGGGCGCTAACGATTGAGCTAAAATACTGGCAAGAGCCGCTTGCAAATAAGTTGCCCGGTTGTAAGTGGGCGTGATAACGCTGACTCTAGGCACCGGCTGCTCAATGGCGCTGGACATATCTCCTCCTTAACAGATCACGTAAACGTGCAAGGGGTTGCACAACCAGTCGCTCAAAAAGATCCGTATCGATTATCCCCCACAAAAACCTGACCCACACCGACCGCGTCCGCCGCCAACAGCGACGAACTTGCCGCTCCTGCGCCACAACTCCCTGTGACTTGATCGACCGCGCAGAATAAAAGAGCGGTGCGTGCAGAGAGTGCAGAACACTGTAGGGCCTGGCGCACAGCCATAGCGCATAGCCGACCATTGATATATCCTCGACAAGCTGCTCCAACGTCGATAACAGCTTCCTGCGCATCAGAAAGCACGGCCCGACGACATCGCGGCGAAACAACCTGTCGGGTTCAGAAACCGTATGATAACCGATGGGCAAGTTCACCGCGCTCATAGCATAGTAGTCAGCATAGAGCACATCCCAGGATGGCTCCTGCTCCAGACGGCTAATCATGCAATCCATGGCATCATCGGCAAGCCAATCACCACTCTCGATCCAGGTCAAATACTCACCGGAAGACTGTGCCAGCGCCTGCCGAAGCCGAGCATTGGTGTTTGCCCGAGGATTGGTGCTGACAGACAGCACTTCTATGTTTTCATACGTCTGCGATGCACATGAAGCCAAAGTCCGCTGATCTTTCTCGACGTTCCCCATGCCTATGATCGCAATCGTAACCTTAGGTCCAGTTCTTTGTTGCCGTGGGCCATTCTGTTCGATATGCTCCCTAACACTGGCGATGTTCTGCCGCGCTTCCTTATGGAGTCTGCCACGGATTGCATACAACGCATCTCTGATGGCCGATTGGTTCTCCAACACTTCATGCACCAATGCGGGTAACTTGTTATACTCATCAGACGCCAGCAGATAGCGCGCCAGCCCAACGTCCTCCATAAAATTACGCACTTTTGGCGCATAACCTATGGCGATAACCGGCACACCCGTTTGCACGGCAAAGAGGACCGAGTGGAATGCAGTACCGATCATAAGATCAAGCTGCCGGTACAACGCGGCATCGAAGCGTCCAGGACTACCTGGGTCCAACTGCTCAAGCAGCACATCTTCACCGAAGATACCCAACGAGGAAAGCGAAAGACCCCTAACCTTCACCGGTAATCCCTGGAACACTTCCATCCAAGGTGTAGGATCAAATTTGACGGATCGGCGCAAGTTCACCCCACAAACCGGGGTGGCACGGACATCACGAATGTGATCCTCGCAAACTGGCAGAGGGTAGGCAAAAGTCAGGTCAGGCGCGACGATCACTTTTGCGTGATCGTGCAATAGGGTTCGGCTTATCCTGTCCCGAACGTAGAAGAACTCGGCCCGGTCCAACATGGTTTCGATCGGCGTCCAATAACGCTCAGGAAAAGGATCAACGCCGAGGCCCATCACACCAAGTGGGCACTCGAGTTGGTCCACCCAGCAGTCAAAAGTATCGAATGGCGCGGTAGGCTTACCGGGGATCAGCGTGCCGCCACCCAAAATCACATAGTCAAGTCTGTTCAGCCGGTAAATGGTGTCGGGGTGGGCCAGAAAACCAGTGTCGATGGGGACGATATGATGTGGCGCCAGCCCCTGGCGCAGGGTCGCCAGCATAGCCAGATCACCCTGGTTATCATAATTCCACCACCCGATGGCGCCGATGTGCATGTTTACGTTCCCTCAGTCAATCTTTACCGCTACTAGATGCTGCAAGGTTCCTGAATCCCCTGTGCGCCGTGCTATAGCCCTTAAAGAGACGCCCGCCTAACCATTTTCTGTCGAATCGCTTAACTATCCCCTTCCAATCCTTCTCATCCGTCCATGCAAGGTACCTTTGGTGCTCGGCCAGCTTGCGTTCGATGACCTCTACCAGATCACGCCGGCCTCGATCCGCAAGGGGTTGGATCAGCTCATGGTAAAAAGCGTCGAGGTATGGCTGAGTGACCCTAATCGTCTCGAGTAACTCAACCGACACATCCTGGGCGCCAAAAGCCTCTGTTTCCGACAGCTTCCCTACGGCAACCAGTTCAGTCATAGTTCGTATGCACTTCTCGCAAGTTCCGCAGTTCAACCGCCCAGTCGGGTTGTGTGTGCAGACCCGCAGGTTCTGAAGCGCAACGTCCCAATCCGAGATCAACCTGGCCTTGGCCAACCTTGAAAGCGTCGAGCCTTCAAGACGCATACGGAGATCCGTGCTGCTGTAATTGGGGATGAGCATCGGATGTGAGCCGCCCTGAATGTCCGGTATCTCCCAGCCAGCCGCAACTGAGGCCAAACTGAATCGCTTGGAGAAGGCATGGGCGACCGAAGCAAGTGCTGCACCGTGGAATTCATAGATCCAGAAATGTACATCATCGTCCAGGTGCCGGATATTGGTATGCACCGGAATGAGTGTGAGATTTGCATCCTCAGCAATGGGCGTCATAGCAGCCATGGCCCGCTGAAAAGTGACACTCTCAGTATCGTGGGTCGCAAGCCCACCGATATCAAAACCATGCACGATTAACCCATCGCGCATATACCTCGGATGTTCCGGGGAATATCTATTCCGGTTTGCTCTTAACAACGCGAGCGAATCCAGCCCCCCGGACAAAAAAGCGCCGGCCCACTCCCGGCTCCGTAGAGCCGGCAGACGAATTCCTTTCCTGGTCTCAATCACCACAGGTCGCGGGGGTTTGCCCTGCCAAGAGTCAAGCCAGCGCATCGCAATTTCTAACCCCTCGACCAGTTCAGGACACACGGCCTCATCTATTGCCACTCTTTGCTCTCCGTGCCGCCGGGCAGGGATGACACATCCCACAAGGAACGCGTGCGGGTTACAGGTCAGGTCTTGGGCAAATATCTTATCCGTCTCGTAATAAACCGTTTGCTGAGGACGGTCACAGTCTTCCCAAATGACTGTAGCTGCAATGCGAACACAATCCCCCTTGGTTTCGGATCTCAGGCTCTCAATACGCATACCTTAACTCCTTTCAACCAATACCCATGTCATCCAACTGATCGGTGTTCATTGACGCGATCTTCTCGCCTGTTATGGAGTCTTGCACCAGGTAACTTCGGGAACATAAACACCGCGGTCGCGCGCTGCGCCTTCTGCATAGACGTTGAACGGCGCGGATTGAACCGAGGCAATGACAACGCTGTCCGAGACGTCAGTGACTTGAGCCACAGCAGTGTACGTTCCGCTAGTAAGTTGCAACGGCGAGTACACAAGCTCTACGACTCCCTCACCAACCAAATCAACCAACGCGCCGTTCGCTGACTGGCTGGAATCAGCCGTGCAGCACAGGATACTATCGTCGCGCAGAATCCGCACATCAATCCGTCCAATGCGTTGCGGTTCAATGGCGTGATAGTGGATCTGCAGCTTGACCGGCTGCCGGCTATCAAAAAGGCCAGGTGAAGGCGGCGGGACCACCGGCAGGACGTCCATCGCCTTCAACATCAATCCACTGTGAATAGCCTGCACGGAAGCATGAGCCTTATCGGTCGCCGGCGACTCGGTGAGCCACCGTTCGTAAGCGGAAATCACCGCCGGGGTAAGGCCCTCGAAATGGATCTGTCCACCGATAAGCAGCAATGCCATCTTGCACATACTGCGAACAAGGTGCATGTTATGCGAGACAAAGACAACCGTAGTTCCATTTTGTTGTAGAGCGCGCATATGGTTGATGCAGCGATGACGGAAACTGGAATCTCCCACTGCGAGTACCTCATCGACGAGAAGAACATCCGGCTCCACGTGTGCAGCCACAGCAAATCCTAGACGGACGTACATCCCCGAAGAATAACGCTTCACCGGTGTGTCAATGAAACGCTCCAATTCGGAAAAAGCAATGATCTCGTCCAACTTGCGCTGAATTTCACGCTGACTAAGGCCCAAAATCGCACCGTTAAGGAAGATATTCTCACGCCCGGTCAGCTCGGGATGAAAACCAGCCCCCAATTCAATCAACGAGGAAAAACGACCACTGAGCGCAATACTGCCGGTGGTGGGCTGCGTGATATTGGAAAGCAGCTTGAGTGTCGTGGTTTTGCCTGCGCCATTCGGGCCAATCAGGCCCAATGAATCTCCGGGTTCCACCCGAAAGCTCACGTCTTTCAGCGCCCAGAAATCACGCGAACCGTCATTGCTACCCGCGCGGCGCACCAGCGCGGCCGCCGTGCCACGCAGATTACCCAACGTGCCCAGACGATACCGCTTGGACACCTGCTCAAACACAATCGTGCCAACAGGAAGACTGCTCATATTAGATCGGCAAAAACAGGTTCAGAACGCTTGAAAAAGATATAGCCAATGATCAACAACCCTAGCGTCACAATTGCCCCTGGGATAAGAGTGCTTGACAACGGAGATTCCCCCATTAATAAGACCCGCCGGTAGCCATCGATAACCCCCGCCATCGGATTGAGAAAATACAGCGTTTGGAACTGCGCCGGCACTCTGGTCACCGGGTAAATAATGGGGGTAGCATACATCCAAATCTGAACCAGCAAGGGGACAACAAAGCGTACATCCCTGAAGAATACTAAAACCGCTGAGCCGAGCAAAACCACAGCAATTGTCAAAGCAATCTGGAGGATCAGTAATGGCACAACCCACAGGGCAATCCATCCTGGTCGTATCCCATAAAGCAACATCATCCCTGCCAGGATAACCGCCGAGACGAGGAAATCCACGAAGGCCGCGCCAATGCTCGCCAAAGGTAGAATCTCACGCGGGAAGTAAATCTTGGTCACCAGGTTCATGTTATTGATCAGGCTGTTTATACCAAAATTCATGGAAGTCGCGAAAAATGTCCACGGCACGAGCGCGGTATACGAGAAGAGTGGATAGGGGATGCTGCCAGTATCAACCGGCACCAGCCGCGAGAAGACAAGGGTAAAAATGACAGTCAGGGCGAGCGGCTGCGCTACCGCCCAACCGATGCCCAGTAGAGACTGCTTATAGCGTACCCGCACCTCACGAAGTAGCCAAAGCCAGAGTAAGTCGCGGTACCGGAAAAGCGTGATAAGCCGCCTCATCGTTTTCGCACCTGCCAGATGACAACACCGGATACCAGAAGCACGACCGGGATGATAGCAACAACGATAGATACCCAAGGAGCTGTCTGGTTAGACGCGATCGCTGCGTCTTCGGGTGGCATGTGAACTGCGTCCTCAGGTGTGAAACTCGGTTCAATCGTTACAGTTGTCAATATATTCGGTGTCTGCGCCGCCGTACCAAGCGGCACAGGCTCTGAGGAAGCTGTTGGTGCAGGAAGCGGGGCCAACCCATTGATCGTCCCCCGCACGTGCCAAACCTCACGACTACCTATCTGGCTCCAGACAGCATGAATCTCGTTGCCCATACGTATCACCGCGTCGGCGTAGTGCGCTGATGAACAACAAAACTCATCTACACCTACCGGGACGACAGGCGACCAATCCAGGCCCTCACGCGGAGCATAGTAGATTCCCGTGAGCTGATTCGCTCTCGGCCGCAGATTGATAACCAAGTGTAGCCCTCCACTATGATCAAGGAGGGGAATACAGAATCCATTAACCCCCTCCATGTTGAGTAGGACAAAGCGTGGTTCGCTCCACGTCTTGCCGGCATCGGTCGAAGTGCGCTCAATGCGTCCCTTGTTTTCCTGATCCACGTGGATGAGTAATAGATCGTCCCGACCGTATGCAAGCAAGTAGGGATACCCGGTAAAGCCGGTGTCGGTGGTAGCATCCGCGAGCAAGGCCGGTGGGGACCAGACCTTTCCAAACGCATTACTGCCGGCATAGTAGACGGCCCGGCCGAAAGCGTTATTGTTCGTCGTGCTCCAGGTTGTATGAAGTCGGTCCAATGCATCGATCACCAACCGCACTTCCTTGAAAGCCACCTCATTGTCACGCAAACCGCCGGCAATTCTAACCGGCGGGGTCCAGAAGGCGCTGTCCGACAATAACCTGGTGTGAAGCACCCCCGGATTAGAACCGCCCACGGCATACACAATGTGAACAGTACCCTGGGTATCAACCACTACATCGGACTCGTAGGCCGTCCGAGCGCTGTTAGTCGTGATCACCTGCGGCGTCGACCAGGCACGCACAGCAGAAGCATCGGCTGCCGGCGCAGTGCTGTAAAATATATCGGTCAGACCAGTCCAGACAAGGTGTAGTTGATTTTCGTTGTCGATCGTCGCCGCAATGAAGTCAGCCAACTGATCATCGCGCACAGCCAGTATATCCAATGGTTGTGTCCAGAACTGACCATCCCACCGACGGTAGAAGATCGTGTTCGGACGATCTGTAGCTGCACCAAGCGCGGCATCCTGCTCGCCTATGTACTCACACCAGAAGACATGAATATTGCCATAAGCGTCAGCTACGATAGCCGGATGAATCGACAATGTCTCGGAGCTTGAGACGTTGAAAGGTTCCCCCCACGTCACTATTCCTTGCGCAGCAGCATTGCCCGATAAACTGAAAAGCGCAGTCGACGTAGTTAAAGCAGTCAAACCGATTATAGAAACGCGAAGCATCCCACGGCAAACCCGGATAACGCGCCATCGCAAGGGTTGGGTTATCCTCACCACAGCCAGAAAGGCCAGGGTCGTGAAAAAGGTAAAGTGCATAGCAGATCTTCGCTCAACCAAAGAGATAGGTATGGAATTTCCGCGCCGGAGATTTATCCAGCAGCCGCACCAACAGACACGGTAGTTCAACTGCTATGACAACAAGCACGAGGAAAAATGGAATCTGCCACGCGAGAAACCACGGCATAAACTTCTGCAATCCCCTCGCCACAACCTCAAGTATCATCGCATGCAACAAATAGACCGCCATAGTAGCTTGTCCCAACTCCCGTAGATGACCTGACACAGGAATCTTAACTTCCGGGAATGCAATGAAGCACAAAGTAAAACCGATCGTGTATAGGGTCGTTGGCAGAGATAAAACACTCGATACCCACCATTCCAGGTCAGTCTCGCGGAACACGATCAGGGATTCAAGAACCGTTACAAATGCCAGAACAACCGTCACACCTAGCAAATGCCACCTGAATCTGTGAGTCCATTCCTTCAGTTGGTCAAGCCGAAAACCAGCAACCAGACCAGCAGCAAAAAAGAACAGCCACCTGAGCAAGAAACTATCCGGCGTTTGAAGCAGGAGATCGGCCCACGCAATATCCACACCTGTAAGAGCGCCATATAGCCTGACGTATGATACACAGATGTAGCCAAACATAGCTACTCCCGCCAGAATCATCAACAGCTTCGCGTGGTTCTTCGCCGCACTCACCAGAAATGGCGAAAACAAGTACAACTGAAAGAGTAACACGATGTAGAAATAACGTCGCCCGACAATCAATCCCGTTACAAAGTCTAATAGTCCAAGATCAACGCCATTCACATAGTCAAAGGTGAAACGGACAATACTCCAAAGGACATAAGGGATTATCAGACTGGCGATCCGCGACCGCACCACCTTCCAACTAAGACTGGGCTTCCCACGAGCCATATAGCTGACAAACAAACCGGACACAAAAAGAAAAGCAGGCATACAGAAGACAGCCAATTTGCGCACAGTTAAAAGGAAGATGTGATACACTCCCCAATACTGATCATAATTCGGGGCAGTAACTGGACGATAACGATCCGCCCACCAAAACAACGCCATTGTCCCCCAGAAAGTCGCATGGTTTGCCACAACCCCAACGATCGCGAGACCATTGAGCAGCAGCAATCGATTGAGAACTGCAGTGGTACGCGTGCTCATACCACAACCTGCCAGATGCAGATGCTTCGGCGATTGGAACCTCGACATAACTTGCGCATAAAAACCTCCCGGTATGCCTCACTTACAGAGGAACAGCATTGTCTCTCACTGAGCAGCCGATCCTAAATACTCGCGATAGTCACGTGCAGCCTGTATCACAGCCTCTGTAAAGAGTGGCCCTACAGCTTCATTCGCGATCTGGTTAGGGTGCGAATCCTCCGTTTCACGGCGGTATGCGACCCGGAGCATATTAACCTCCGGTGATATCGGATCGTCTTCGGCCAAGTGGTCAAAGAAATCAAACGCGTAGACGTTTGGGTGTCCAGCTAGATATTCGTCCGAGGTCAACCAATTGGCAAAGGCACGCGCCCGCGCGGCTGCCTCAGGGGTTGTCGCTGCTGGATGCAGTGGCGGGGGGGACATCACGACAAAGACCCGGTCGAGGTGTGCATCCATCACGTCACGCATTCCCCGGTACCATGCCTTATACTGTTCCAGTTGTTCATCGCTGGTAATACTGCTCGCCGGGAAGCAAGACTTGAAGACAATGACTTCGTGTTGGAGCAAACCGCTCAACGCATTGAGTGGCAACGAATGAACCGGCTGGGCGAAAATATCCGCCAGGCCATCCGGGTCAGTGTTATCGTCTGGAATCCGGTAACTATAACCAGCCGCACTCCCATCGGGTCGCCTAAGCCCGGTTTGATTGTAATAGTGATCCCAGAAATCATAACCTGCTTCGGTAAATCGCTCCCTAACGCCACCTTGACTGATAAGATTACCGCCAGTAGAATGATGCAAGAAGATGATGTTGGTGAACTCGCCCCGGTTATTGGCAGTAACAGCGCCGGCGTCAAGGATGGCCAGCGCCATAGGCTTCAACCGCCATAGCCCAAGTCCCAAACCTCTGCCGGTAAGCAGGCGCACACCCAACAAAAGCCCCAATGCTAATACCAGAGCAACACTCACCACAACAATTGTGATGACAATCTTCTTCGAAGAGCTTAACGCTTTAAATGCCCTACACATTTCCCCGCCTGGTAATTTAGAGTACGAACAGCGTCACGCGCATCCATTATAGGATACGATAACCATATTGTCAAAGGAAAGTTCAAGAACCCCCTAAGTTAAAATGCACCCTTCAAGAACGGCCTGAATTTTCTGCAAGAGATGAAATGGGTATCCCAAGGCGTTCCGCCACAATGGACGCCAACTCCAGCGACGGGGGGGGCGTCAAACGCCGCAAAGCCTCTTCACGCGACATATAGCCCTCTCTAACCAGGCCAGCAAGCTCCATCGCATAGGCATGGTATCCCATTTGTTTTTCGTGCATGTGGTTAGCAAAGACGTTGAGCAAGCAATTGGTAGAGTTTGGATCGGTATCATCAGGACGCACCCAGCCATGCGCCTGGATGACCTCCACAGCTTCATCCTCGTGCCAATCAAGGAAGACAAGAGGCGAGACGTTGGCCGGCATCCGCGGGGCGGCCTCGAATTGGCGTGACTCCGGGAAGTAAGCGGCCACCTGCTCATGGATGTGGACAAACGGCGCAGTCGCGGCCTCGACCATCGCTTGAAGCATCCGCCGTTTGGGGTACAAGACCGCCGAGGGCAACGGGATCTGCCCCGGCGACCAACCATAGACCATCATTGGGATATCTTTTTCCAGGGCAAGGCGTAGGGCAATACCTTTAGCCAGTCCCATACAGGTATTACAGATACTGCTGGCGCGCTCGAGCGCCTTAGGGGAATACATTTCGGGATCTATCACGGAGGCTGCAAAAGCCCGCCGCATAAAGGGGAAGTTAGGGCGAATGATGACGTGATCAATGCCCAAATTATCCGCAACGGTGCGCATATTATCTATCGCTGCCGGCGAGATAAAAGCGTTATCGAACGTAAACGCCAGAACACGCAAATTATACTCGTGGCGCAACAACCAAAGTGTGTAAGTGCTATCCTTGCCACCGCTCCAGCTCATCAGGCCATGATAGCCAGGCTCGTCACGCACCTCAGCAACAAGCTGCTCAAAACGCGCGCGTAGCCTCGCCTTTTGTTCTGCGCGATGTTCTGGGCTTGGCATGTGCCGGCAGTATTGACAAACACCCTCTTCATCAAACTCGATACCCGGAAAAGTTTCCGGCAACACACAACGAGTACAAAGCTTCATTAGTAACACTCCTCTCTTTGACAGATACGAACAGGCTCAACTTCAGGTATAGATCGATCGAAATTCTCGATGAACTGCTGGTAAAGCAATTGCGTGGACAGTGTACCTACCAGGGCCATATCCTCGAACTCGCTAAATTCGCCGCGCGCTTTGTACTTGCGGAGCAGACGGTCGACCGGTTCGGGGGCAAATATACCGCTTCTGCGGATACCCTCAGGCGATAGCAAGTCTGTTACATATTCCAATGGCTGATCGAGGAACGCTTTATGTATCGGCGCGCGGTAGGGTTGCTTATAGCGTTTGATGATTTCCGGCGGCAAAAACCCAGTGGCGCTTTCTTTGAGGACATGCTTCTCGCGCAGCCCCCGAATCTTGAGTTGCGATGGAAGACACGCAGCAAACTCAACCACACGATAATCCAGGAAAGGGAACCGTCCCTCGACCGAGTTGGCAGCCATCACTCGGTCTCCTTGGGAAGAGAGCAAGTAAGCAGACATAAAGGTAGTGACTTCGAGGACCTGCGCCTGCGCCAGGGGGCTAAGGCCTGCCAACATCCCAGCGAAGCGCATCAGCGCCTCATCCACCGGATCGTACTCGTCGAGCTGGAAATTCCCGGAAAGGAAACTTCGCATCCGTGCCGTGCTGTTCCAGCGCATAAGATGAGAGTAAGCCGGGCGATCAGTCTCAGTCAATCCCCTACCGAAGAATGCCGCCAAATATGCATCACCTCCACGCGTCACATTGGCTATGTAAGGATATAAACGGCGCAGGAGCAACGGTCGAAGTGTGGACTCAGGTTCTCGCGCCCAGAAACGCCTGATCTTGTCTTCCTTATAGATATCGTAGCCGCCGAGGAATTCATCGGAACCTTCACCTGTGAGCACAACCTTGATGCCATTGTCCCGCACCAGTTTGGAAAGTAAATACATCGGTACGGGCGAAGTTCGCAGAATGGGTACTTCCGTGTGCCAAATAACCTCAGGAAACACCCGACCAATGTCGGCGTCCTCGCAATAAGCCCTCCTATGGTCGGTTCCCAGGAACAGCGTTGCCAACTCTTGATATTTGCTCTCGTCATAGGCAGCATTCGCAAAGGCTATCGAGAAGGTGCAAAGCGCGTCCGGCGTATGCTGACGGATCAGGCCAGCAATATACGTGGAGTCGAGACCACCACTCAGATAGCTGCCCACCGTGACGTCGGCGCGGAGTCGTAAGCGCGTCGCGTCAGACAGCAACGCGCGGAGTTGCTCCGCCGTTTCTCCTACCGACATTTTGCTTTCCTCGCCCGCAGGTGGGAATTCCAGATTCCAATAACGGGAGATTTTGCGATCAGTCCGAGTCACTCGCATAAAGTGACCCGGCTGAAGTTCCTCAATGCCCTGGAAGGCAGTGCGCGGAGCGAGGGGAGCCCAGAAAGTAAAGGTCTGGGCCAATGCATAGGGATCCAGTTGCGCACGGATGCGCGAATCCAATAAAATCGTCTTGATCTCCGACCCAAAGACTAATCCTTGGGGTGCCGGCGCGTAGAAAAGCGGGCGAATCCCCAACCGATCGCGCGCCAGGAACAAGGTTTCTTGCCTTGTGTCCCAGATCGCGATGGCGAATTGACCATTGAAATGATTGAGACACTCCGGTCCGAGTTCCTCGTAGAGATGCAGGATGACTTCGGTGTCAGACTGCGTAGAGAAGCGATGACCACGTTGTACGAGGTCTGCGCGCAGTTCAACGTAATTGAAGATCTCGCCGTTGAACACGATCCAAAGCGACCCGTCCTCATTACAAATCGGTTGTTGCCCGGTGCTCAGGTCAATGATGCTCAGGCGCGCCGATCCCATGCCCAATTTGTCATCAACGTAAATACCGAACTCATCGGGACCACGATGGCGAATAGAGGTAAGCATACGGCGCAAGAGACTCACGTCGGGTCTATGCAACCCACTCCAATCGAGACAACCGACAATGCCACACATAGTTACATCACCTCAGATCACGCTTCTGTATTTTGCCCGATTCTGTTTTGGGGAAAGACGCGCGGAATTCAACCTGTTTCGGCACAGCGAAGTCCTCGAGGTGCTGCACGCAATGGCGCAAAACATCGCGCTCTGTGAGGTTGGCATCCGGCGCACAGACAACAAAGGCCTTGACTGCCTCTCCCAGAAGCGCATCCGGCACACCGATGACAGCCGCTTCCACAACACCGGGCAACTGGTAAAGCACGCTCTCCACCTCTTTAGGTGCTACCTTCTCGCCACGGCTCTTGATGATATCGTCCTTGCGCCCCACAAAATAGAAAAAACCTTCCTCGTCCATTTTGAAGAGGTCGCCAGTGTAGAGGAGGCGCTCGGCGGGATAGCGTCCCGGTCGGTAACACCTGGCCGTAGCGGCTGCGTCTTGCCAATACCCCTGCATCACATGCGAACCACGCGTCACTAACTCACCCACCTCGCCCGGACCGAGTCGTCGCCCGGTCTCATCCTCTACCCACACTTCCGTGCCGGGGATGGCAATCCCTACTGAGCTGGGACGGCTATCGAGTTCCTCAGGCGGCAGATAGAGCGTGCGTTTACATTCCGTCAAACCGTACATCGAATAAAGCCTGGCCCAGGGAAATGCATTGCGCAGCCGCAGGATATGTTCAACAGGCAGCGCCGCTGCCGTGTTCGTCAGATAGCGCAACGACGAAAGATCGAAACGGCTCAAGTCCATCTGCAAGAGCATGGCAAAGAGCGTTGGCACGCCAGGCAACCCCGTCACACGCTCTTCTGCAATCCGTTTAAGGGTGGCCGCGGGGTAAACAAAAGAACGCTCCAACACCAGCGTGCCGCCAAACTTGAAGGTCATCAGCAGTTGATACAACCCATAGTCGAAGGAGAGAGGGAGCACATTGATGATAATATCATCAGGCACATTGTCTAGGTACGCGATGATCGAGGAAGCGGCAAACGCGACGTTGGCATGGGTAGACATAACCCCCTTCGGGTCGCCGGTGCTTCCAGAAGTATAAATCAGGCAGGCTAGATCAATATCGATAACTGGACTCGCGGGACGCTCCGACGAAGCTGTAGCCAACATAGCAGGAAATGACTGCAAGTTGCTCTGAGGCGCTGTGGCTCCATCCAACTCCTGCTCACAAAGCACACCAAACGTCAATGAGGGCACAGACGCTATCGTACCGGCGATGACTTCAGCCTGTCGTCCTGGAGCGAAGAGCCCCTTTGCCTGACAATTGTTCAAGACATAGGCGAGTTTGTCCGGCCTGGTCGTGGTGTTGACCACGACAAAAGTTGCACCGGCCTTAAGAATACCAAAAATAGCCAACACTGCCTCAACGGAGTTCGGCAACCAAACGGCCACACGATCTCCCCGTCGCACACCGGCAGCCAGCAGCCCGTTGGCTACCCGATTGGCGTCCTCCTCAACTTGCCGGTAGGTCAATCGCTGGCTCGCGCAAATCAATGCCACCTTATCGGGAGCACGCTTGGTGCTGCCTTCCAGAAATTCATGCACTAACATGGGATATTCTTCTTCATACAAATATAGCGCGTCAGACGCACCACAGAGTCAAAATTATCAGGGATGACTTCCTCATCTTCCACCTGAATACCAAAAGTCTCTTCCACAAAGAGTAGTAGTTCCAGGATACCAGTGGAATCTACAATACCATCTTCAAGAAACGAAGCGGTATTGCGCAGCTTTCCCTCATCTTTGGTGTAAAGGAAGTTCTCCAGGATGTAGTTCCGAATCTGTGTTTCGATGGACATAGTTGTGGACATTGATCTCTCCCGTATACTTTGATTGTCTTTTAAGAAGCGAATATAGCTTTGCCCTTAACGCTTGATTACTTTTATCATCACCAAACCAGCGACGAGTAAGAGGGCAACTCCAATCCCACCAAAGGCCAACAACGGCAAGGATATCGGCCCGAGTGCCAACACCGGCATAGACGGTTGCGACGGGTATGGATTCACTCCCAAACGTGGAGCTGGCGTCAAGAGCGGCGTTGGTTCGAGTGTAGGTGTCGATGTTGGCCCAGGCGAAGAGTCCGGGTTAAATGCCGCCTGACTCTCAATCGTGCGCCGCGCGTGCCAGATAACCGAAGTCAATCCATCATCACCACGTCGACTCCCCAGACCTAATACATCGAGCAATCCTAGTTCTCCCCCCACTGCCGGCACCACGCCGCTGACCGGTGCGTAAACGTCTTCCAACATGACCGAGTCCAGGCTGGACCATTGCCCTCCAACGTAGATGAAATGCCGTAACGTAACGCCGGAGCCAGTTCGCGTATCAAGCGCCGTGACGTGCAACCGGCCTGTACCATCCGGCACCAGCGCGGCGCGTCCCTCAATCCCCTGTAAGCCCGGAACCTGGGAAACATAGCTCCAGTTTAGCCCGTAATCACTGGAGCTGCGATACTCAACAATGTTAAGCGTCAGGTCTTGCCATGTGATGATAACCTGTCCGGTCAGCGTTGCCGCCACTTGCGGCCAATAATAAGCGCCATCGGCAAGAAGCGTAGCACTTGTCCATGTCTCCCCGTGATCCATTGAACGCGCGTAATACACCCCTTGGGATAATCCGTAACCCGGCAGCGACGTGCGTACCCAGACCACATGGATAATCCCGCGTTCATCTATGGCCACACCAGGCTGATCGACACTGGGCCAACCCTCTGTAACGGCATCAAAGAGTTGAACGGCCTCCCGCCACGACTCTCCGTTATCGTCGGTGCGAGTGTAATAGATGCCGCGGCCTTCGTTAAACGGCACCGCGTAGACCAAGTGCAATCGTTCCAGCAAATCAAGCGTCAGCGCCGGGGCGCTCCCCATGGCGATCTCGCCGAGCATCAAAGGCGCGCTCCAGCCACTGGCCGAAAAAGCATCATCAGTATAAGACCGACTGTAAAACACCGTGCCTGTTGGACCACCGCTCCATACAGCGTGAAGAAATGGCTCGACAAAGGCCAAATCTGGCGACTGAACCACAATCTCATCCGCGCCCAAAACTGCGGACGGCCGGCTCCAGGAAGTTTTGTCCCAGCGACTGTAATATAGCACTAAGTCCGGCTGACCCGAAGTAGTTGCAGCGCTCCACAACACGTGTACAGTGCCTGCAGCATCCGTCGCGACCGCCGGAAAACCGACATTACTCTCATCCTCGAAAAGCAGCAGCGGGCCAGACCACGGTGAAGGCAATGCAAATGCCCATTCCATTGTGTCCATCTGCATCTGCAACGCCCAGATGTCGCCGTACTGTTCCTGACCAACCACGACCAAAACGTCGTCAGACGCAACATCGGCTTGAAGTCCTTCCAGATAAGTCATTGTGCCGGTCTGTGGATCTTCAAAACTAAAGCTCAATCGCTTGGTTTCCGACCATTGCTCCCCATCCCAAGTTGCCACCAACAAATAACCGGTTTCTTCTCCACGCATTAAAAGCAATGAACTCCTGGTCGTCTGCACGGCTGCAATTTGCACTGGACACCACGTCAAATCTTCGAAAATCCGTGATGCCGCGGACCAAGTCTTCCCGCCGTCCACAGAACGTTGTTGTAGCAAAACGCACGCAGAAGCCACACCTTCTTGCTGCCATAACATCACAAGCCCAGGCTGTTCTCCGCGGCTCGAGCTCACTGGCAATACGATAAAACGAGGGTGTACTCCGACTATTTCCCCTTCCTTCACTTCAGTAGGTTCACTCCAGAATAGACCACCGTCAGTCGCGAGAACGTAAAAGGCCGATTTTTGGCGAGGATCATCCCACCCTACAAGAACATTACCTGGCGCGTCGGCAGCAATGGATATATGGACCGTATCCGCCGTCCAAAGCCGGGCATAGAGCGAAGTATACAGCGCCACGCTCTCTGACCAGGTGACACCACCATCGGTGGAGCGCATATGATAGATACCCGCCGGAAATGCATCCAATTGCTGAGCCTGGCAGTAGACCAGGTGTAGAACCCCCTGAGGATCGCTCGCTATTTCCCATGCTGTTGCCGATTCCACCAGCAATTCAGGCGCTGTCCACACCGCTGTACCCAAAAGAAGACGGCTGGAGAGAAGGGAGAGCAATCCAGTGTCCTGATCAATCACTCCAAGCCATAAGGCAAGTGCTGTTTCGCCGACCCCTACGATGTAAGGCATGGCATCAATAGTCGAGGTGATCACGCGGGCGCTTCGCCCTTCACCTGACACTCCGACCATCTGGATAGGCGCCGGTGTAGGAACAGACCAGCCGTCATCAAGCGTATAGGACGTCGTCAGCCCAGCAAAACGATCCCACCAGAAAACCTGGGTTTGCTGTTCGGGACCTACGATCAATACGGGGTTTTCGCCCGCCCCGGAGCGTGAAAGATTCACCGGCTGCGACCACAACTCGTCATCTACCTGGGCAGAGCCTATGTTGCGTCCGCCCCACAGTAACAGACAGAAAATCAGCCATGCCACACCCATACGTCGAAACGCTGCACGTTTAGGGCTGTTCAAATAAGGTCCTCCAAATCCAACTCTGTTTTTACCAAGCGACTCATAACATTCAACAAGACCAACACTCGGCCTTTGGGCGTGATCTGCTGGTCAAAGATAGCCTCTAGCCCTTCCAGTGAGCCTCGGGCGATACGTATCACATCACCCTTCTTGAAGGGCGAATCGAGCACATCCGTCGTCTGCATATTCTCGAGTCGGCGGCGGAGGTACATCACCACTTCGTCAGGTACAACAACGGGGCGTCCACCGGCGGAGACGATACGCCGTAATCCAGGGGTCCAACAGATGTCGGCGAAATGCTGCTCGTCTGGATCGAAATAGGCAAAGAGATATTGCGGCAGGAAAGGTTTCATACTGCGACGGTCACGCCGCCGCACGACTACAGCGATCTGGGGCAGATAAGTCTCCACTCCGTTGTTACGGAGCACTTCTCGCACAAAGTATTCTTTGTGCGGTTTAGTGTATAAAGCGTACCAATGACGCCGTAGCTGTGCTTTCTTACTTTCTTCCTCTGAATGCACTTCCCCATTTACCGCAACCATAACGGTATCTCCTCTTGCCGTCACTACACTAATTATACCAGATGCAAGACATTGGAGTTTAGCTCATCCCAATATGCCCTCATGGTTGCTGTACTGCTTGTTTCTCGGCCTCCTGTGCTTTTTGCAGAGCACGCTCTGCATACGCCGGTTGCACTAAGGCAACCGCCCGCCAGGCATAGGCGGCCCGCGCGAAATCGTTGCTACGCCAATAACGATCCTGGGCCTGACCCTCCATCCGAACTTGCGCCCAGGTGAGACCGGCGATAACTGCGGCAGCCTCTTCGACGCGCCCCAAGGCAACTAACGCATCCCCTAACAACAGCCGCGTCACAGAATCCCGATGCCCCGCCGCCCACACAGCCCCTATATGGTGCATAGCAGTGTCATATTCACCCCATGAAAGATGAATGCCTGCCAACCGCTGTCTTGCTGTCGCGTTCCCCGAATCTAGAGTAACAGCGCGTTGGAAGAGAGCCATAGCCTCTTCCAAATCTACCTCCTGCCGCACAGCATCCATAATAAACCCTGGCGTTCGCCCAAACTCGTAGCGCGCCAGTTCTACGCGCGCCTGCCGCATTGCGCCCAAACTAGCATATCCTTGCGCCAACAAAGGACGCCAGAAAACAATAGCTAGAACAAGTAGCAATCCGAGAACACCTGCCGCCCATCGCCACTCCAGACGGGGACGAGACACCGCCCATGCTCCGGCCGAGACCACCGCCCACTGTACAAGAGCAAAAGGCACAAAGAACAAAAGCAACCATGGACTTCCGTAGAGAACATCCTCTACCTGCCCGTGAATCAGAATCACCATGAGTGAGACCAGTCCTGCTTCAATGATCCATGCTTGCTGCCATGTGGCACACCGTAGTGTCCGCACGCCCCGCCAAATGCACAGCAACACCAGGCTCAAATAGAGACATAACCCCGCCACCCCTTGCTCGACAAGCAAATCAACAAACACATTGTGGCTGTTGATAATGTAGCCCACGTGGATGAGCAAAGTGTAGATGGAGAAATTCATCTGGAAAGTTCCCAACCCCGACCCCGTGAGCACGTAATCCCATGCCAAAGGGAGCGAGTTTTTTAGCAACATCAGCCGGTTGGTCAGCGCCCCCGCGCCGGGCAGATCGTAAGCGAGAACAAAGTAAAACACAATTGCCGCCAGTGCGCCGCCGAGAACCAACAACCCGGCAATCCAGCGCAACCGCACTGCATTTGTAAAGCGTCGTCCCAGTCCCCGCCACAACCCCCAAAGCGCGAATCCCACCAACGTCGCAAACCAGGCGCCCCGCGTGGTCGTCACCAGCAGACCAAGCAAGACAATTCCTGCCGCCCCCACCCAGAGAAAGGGAAGCAGTTGCCGCAGCCAGACGGGCAGAGGCACAGACGACTCTTTCCGGGCCAGTCGCACCAATGGCACATAGAAAGGCAACGTCATCGCCAACAGCCCACCGATGATGTTGGGATTGGTCGCATCTACCGATGACCTTGGTAGCAACGCTGAGATTGATTCCCCCAACGCCACCAGCATGGGCACTTTGAGTGGATGGGCACTCCAATCGTTGGTCAAAAAGAAATAGATCGTGAGTGCTACGCCGAAGAGTCCCCCGACGGTCAACACGCCGTAAAGATGCGCAAGGTTCGGCTGGTGAACCACGGCATAATAGAGGCCCCAAGCGCCCACAACAAGCCAGAACTTGGCCCACGCCGGTCCGGACGCGTAGGCTGTCTGCGTCCCCACCAGGGCCGAGAGCAGAAAAAACGCCAGCAGCACATCAATGGGCTTGATTGCGCCGGACAAAAAAGGCCGCGAGAAGCCAACACGCCACCGGTAGAAACCCCACATCAGCGCCAACAAGAGCGCAGCCCGGGGACCGGGCCAATCGCTCCCGTACCAGACCGCACCACCCTGCGAGTACCAAAGCGCGCCGGCAAGCAACGCGCACCCCAATTCAACGTAAGGCAACAGAGCGCGTAGTTTTGATGTTGAGAGTGTGGAGGCTGGCTTGCTCACTATTCCTCCCGCTTACTTCCAGCCCAACGTTTCCAGCCCTATACGCACGCCTGAGATGATAAGGCCTGGATCACCGAGTAACAACTTGAGATAGGTAAACATCGGCTTCGGGCGGAAAGCCCACTCGCGGAAGGCACGTTTAGCCCACCGCTCCAGGTCTTCGGCCTTAAGATTGGGATAATCCAACACTGTAGAACGGTCCATATCCACGTCTTCCCAACGGGTGCCGGGGCGGAACCACCCGTTCTCCACCACTTCGAAAAAGAAGGGTGTGCCAGGATGCGGCGCTGCGATATGAAAGAGGATCAAATCGAGCGGCAGGCGCTTGGCAAAATCAATCGACTTGCGGATGCTGGCTTCGGTTTCGCCGGGCAAGCCAATGATGAAGTATCCCCAGTTCATAATGCCGGCCTCTTTGGCCCAGCCCAATGCTTTTTCCACCTTCTCCAACGTAATGCCCTTGTTCATCCGCTTGAGCATCTCCGGCTCGCCAGATTCGATCCCCCAGGAGATCATCCAACAACCGGCGCGCCGCATCTGTTGCAGCAATTCGAGATCGACGAAATCCACCCGGCTGTTGCACGTCCAGCGGACGGGCAATTTGCGCTCGAGGATGCCTTCGCAGATGCCCATCACGTGGTCGCGGTTGACGGTAAACAGATCGGTGTACATGTGAATCTTCCGCACACCCAGGTTCACCAACAATTCAATCTCGTCGACCACGTTCTCTGCAGAGCGAAATCGCACCGACGCGCCATAAGAGACGTGCTTGATACAAAAACGGCAATTGGCAGGACAGCCTCTGCTGGGAACGGTGAAAGCATACGGGCCACCGACCAACGGCGCGCGATAAGCCTTGAGGGGCAGAAGATCGTGGCGCGGCAAAGGGAGATCGTCGAGATTGGCAATATAGGGACGCGACGCGTTGATGACTACCTCTGATCCATCCCGCCAAACAAGGCCCTTGATCCTGTCAAGTGGCGCGCCACCGGCCAGGATATCGGCTTCGCGCCAGAGGGGCCGCCAATCGGGATCGTGTGTGGTAAACAGACGTTTCAACCGCGAAGCGAAGTCCGGTTCAACGGCAGGCCACCAGCCATCGTCTCCCCCACCGCCGTCACCCTGCACTACCGCGCTATTCTGCATCCACTCTAACACGTCAACAAGTTCGCGCAAGGTTAGTTCTGGTTCACCCCGCAGCACATAATCCAGAGCCGGATAAGCCCTCATCGTCGATGCGGGCATTGGCGTCACGTGGGTACCGAAAGCCATGGTGACTGCGCCGCGCGCTTTCGCCAGGAAAGCGCCAAACATATCGTTTTGGAGCGTAGGTGCGGTCACCTGGGTAATGTAGTAGCGCGGGCGTTTGACATCCAGCAATCGTTCGAATTCAGCCCACGACATCCGCTCGGGCATCGCATCAATCACCTCGACGCGGAAATCGGGGAAGAGCGCCGCCATCTGCGCCAGATCCACCTGCGGCCAAATCATACCTTCGCGCGAGCGCCGTCCCACTCGATGTTGACTGCGAATCCATATTCCGCCATCGGGCGCCGGCGGATTAACGAGAAGAATATCCACGGCACTTTGCGGACGTTTAGCGAGTTCCTCGTAGAGGAGCGCGTCGGTATTCGGGAAATTGGGTGCTACAATTCGTTGTTGAACCACTCTATATACCTTGTGTTTAAGTTGATGACTCTGCTATGACCGCACACTCAACGCGTGTAGTCACATTCCAAGTCCGCCCCGATGAGGATCTCGCGTTGGCTCAATTCATCCAATACGCGCATAATCACCCAGAAGATCACCAGTTGCACGCCCATCAGCACAAGCATCGCGCCTGCCATTAGATAGAGCCATAACCGATCGATGTCCCAGCCACTCAAGCCCAGAATCAGGCTAACAATGCCAGACACGAAGCCGACAGAGATAGCACTGAGTCCCATCCACCCAAAAGAGCGATCCAGAGGTGGATCAAAGATGGGCTTACCGAACAACCCTTTCTGCACCACATCCTTGTTGAACAAAGCCACCAGATAATTGAAGGTGGCGCCAAGGGCGAACAAACTAAATCCCACCAGACCCAGTATCATCGCCACGAAGACCCCTGTTACACCCCACGGTCCAAGTTGCTCCACGCCACTCAGCCGCAAAATCACCAACGCCACTGCTATAACCAACCCAATGCAGAATAGACCAAAGCCCACGCCGCCGAGTGGCCGGGCAGGATTGTACGTCAACGCCGTCCAGATAATGGTCTGCAGGAAACGCATACCATCGCGCACCACACTGAGCTTGGAGCGTCCAGCTCGCTCCTCATAAGGCATAGGCATTTCGACAAACTTCAATCCTTCATGCACGGCGCGAGTGCTCATAACCGGCGTGAAATTCAATCCGTCTGGCAGGGGATAAAGACGGGGCAGCGCCTCACGACGAAATACACGCATACCACTGGCCGGATCAACCACCGGCCTTCCGCTGAGCGCCGTGACGAGATTTGCCCAGATGAAGTTGCCTACCCTGCGCACGAACGGCATACCACTTTCCGCGCCGGAGCGTCGCGAGCCGACGACCACGTCGGCGCCATCGAAAATTGCCTGGCAAAGCGCGGGAAATGATTCCGGAGGATAGGTGCCATCGGCGTCAAGAAAGCCTAGCAGGTCACCGCAGCCCGCGTGAAAACCCGTCTTGAGCGCTGCGCCGTAACCACGATTGGGGCTGTGCTGCAGGAGACGCACAGTTGGATAACGCTGCACAATCTCCGCCGTGCGATCCTTTGAACCGTCATCAACCACCAGCAACTCCAGGCCTAGCCCGATTTCCGCGAGCGCCGGCGCTACGGCCAGCACCCGCTCCACGATGGCTGCAATGCCATCTTCCTCGTTGTAGGCCGGAATAACCACCGAAAGCATCCGCGGGACACCTCCTTGCTCCAACGGATCAGTCCCTTCAGAGTCCGTCCTCTTCGTCCCTGTTGCCGTTACTGCTACCATGAACGCCTCCTTTTCCCGTTTACACGGCTGTCCTACATAGATGACTCAGTTGACAGATAAATTTCAACACGCCGCGAATGTGCCGATCCATCGATCTCCCGCAAAAGCCGGGCCGGCACGCCACCAACAACCGTGTGGGCAGCCACATCCTTGGTCACCACGGCGCCGGCTGCAATGACGGCGCCCTGTCCAATCCGCACCCCATCCGTGATCACCGCCCCAGAGCCGATCCACACATCATCCTCAATCACGATCCCTTCCGCCGTAATTCCCTGTTCTACGAAAGATCGTTGCGGATCATCAAAGACATGGTTGACGGCAATAACCTGCACCATCGGAGAAGTATAAACCCGATCCCCGATGGTCACCCCACCCTGCCCCCGGATCACGGTGTACTCGCCGATGAGACTATCCTGTCCGATGCGAATGCCGGCGTGGGGCAAATTGCGGAAATTGTAAACGTGAAGCACTGCGCCATGCATAACTAACGTCCCCGCGCCGATCGCCACACCTTGCGGGCAAGCGTGGATGTACACCCCCCGATCAAGATACGCCCCACGCCCCAACTGCAGATGGTTCGCAAAACATAGCCTCACACCGGGTTCGATAGCAGCCAGCCCCTCCATCTTAAGCATAAAGCGATAAAAGACGGCGCGCAACCCCATGCCCAAGGGCGTGGGTATCCAGCCCAGCAGGAACTGCAAGAGTTGTTCGAGCAAATAACGCATAGGCGTATCGGCCTGGCGCTGCAGGTAAAGGCCCAGGCCAACGGCAGGGTATTGGTGACTCGGATGCATCCGGCTCAATGTGCACGTTCCCCTTTTTGTTCCAAGCTCCGCCCTTCCGACAAATACCACTGGTCAGAAAGCACTATACGTATTCAATTTGTAACTATTCAGCCTAAAGGTGGGACGCACTTATTCTAAGCCAAAAACGGCGATTTTGCGTTTCCTACTGTCATTTCAG
>JAFGFI010000020.1 GCA_016931185.1 Anaerolineae bacterium | reverse complement strand
TGCCAGCGGATGTCGAGTTCGCCGTCCTTGACCTCGGTCGTGATGTACTGTAGCAGATTGTCCTCGGCCTTGATGCGCAGCGATTCTGTGTCGCCGCGTTCGATGTGCAGACGGCCAAATCCCGCCAGACGCACCCGGCTGAAGTCACGCACGTCGCGAGTTTCTTCGATTACGTTTCCCGAACCTTCTACCTTCTCCACATCGATGTCGATGTTGATGCTCGGAATCGTGATCTTACAGGCAAGGTTGGTTGCCATCACAATCAACACGATCCTCAGGAGGATACCCTTTTTCATTTTGTCCTTCTCCTTTTACACGTTCTATGGATAGTGCGTTATGTCGTATTCTCACTTCTCTCTCATATACTCTGTCAATTCTGGTATAATGTAAAGTGCTATTGTAACCTGAATGGAGGAATACGCTATGATAAAGAAGGAGTGTCGCACGCAGCAGCACCCATCACTGGCTATGACGTTGGATGCCGTGCTCAAGCCAAGTACGCGCGGCGAATATCTGGCGTATGGCATATCGCAAGTGGGCAGTCCGCCTGTAATGGGGCTGTTAGGTTTGATCTTTATCGCTGCCAGTATGACTGTGCCTGGGGTATGGCTGTGGTCCGGCGTGTACGTGATGATGGCGATGGTCGCTCCGCTGCTATTTTTGGTCTGGCAGGTGCGTCACGGGCGCGTCACGGATCTGGACGTACAGTTTCGGGAACAACGCAAAGGTTCATTGCTGGTCACCATCGCAGGGTTTGGCGTCAGTTGGCTTGCGATGCATATTGGCCATGCGCCGCCGCTGCTCAAAGCGATGGCGGGTGCGGGCTTTGTGCAATGGCTTATCGTGTTCGCCATCACGTTGCGTTGGAAGATCAGCGCGCATACCTCTTCCGCCGCCGGCGTGACGATGCTCATCTTGCGTGTGTTCGGTTTGGCCGCTGCTCCGCTCGTAATCAGCATCCCGCTCATAGCCTGGTCGCGTGTGAAACTACGGCGGCATACGCTTGGTCAGACCGTCGCCGGGGCGGTGCTTGGTTGTGTCGTCATTGTGGGGGCCATTTTGCTTACCCCGGCGTTGTGATCATTGCACTCCCGCTAGAATAGCATACAATTAAAAGTAATACTGACAGTATTACTTTTAAAGGAATTCAGCATTAACCGGCGGTTCACCAACGGTTAGATGAAAATTTGTCGCTAGAGGTCTCAAGGCTTCGGACTTCGGACTTCGGACTTCGGACTTCGGACTATTATTTCGGAGGAGGACGCTATGCCTGCAACGGATGGAATGCGTGTGTTGGCAGACGCCCTGGCACTTGAGCAGCAGGCGCGCCAGGATGCCGAGGCCGCACTCGCCGAGGCTCAACGCGCCCGGCAGCAGTTTGTCTCGCTGGTGACACACGAATTGCGTGTTCCGATGACATCCATCAAAGGTTACACCGACCTGTTACTTAAGGGTATCATGGGGCCACTCAACGAGGCGCAGACGAACTTCCTCCAGACGGTACGCGCCAACGTGGAACGCATGGCGCGCATGGTCGCTGACCTCGGCGACATCAACAAACTGGACGGACAGACCTTGACGTTCACTCTGACTGCCGTCGCGCTCGATGCGGCGCTCGATGTGGCCTTGCGCCCGCTGGAGAACGCCATCGTTCAGAAAGGTCAGACCGTCACCCGCGTTATTCCCGAAGCTCTACCTGTGCTCTGGTGTGATCACGACCGTCTCGTGCAGGTGTTGGGGAATTTGCTCAACAACGCCCATCTTTACACTCCAGAAGGTGGCACTCTTACCGTCATCGCCGAACGCGCGCCCGATGTTTCCACTGTGCGTGTTGCCGTGTGCGACAACGGCATCGGTATCCTTCCTGAAGAACAACACCGTGTCTTCGAGATGTTTTTCCGCGCTTCGGATGAAGAGACGCGCCAGAGCCCCGGCAATGGGCTGGCGCTGCACCTCTCCAAACGGCTCGTCGAACAGCAGGGAGGACAGCTCTGGTTCGAAAGCGAGCGCGGTGTAGGGTCTACGTTCATCTTTCAACTTCCCGCGCAACAGTGAAAATTCAGCCACCCCTGCAAGGGTTGTGAATAAAACCTTCGCAAGGGTTTTGGGTCTGAATCAATATCAATAGTGCAAGTGTCATTCCTACAAACCTGACCAGTTTCTTCTGTCGGGTTTGTTTTGTTGTGCTTCATTAACCGAAAATTCGCGGAATTGTTATAGTTGCCTTGGTAGATAAGGGTACAATAGGAACAATGGACATGTGCGCACAAAGTGTAGTGTGGGGGGCGCACTGAGGTGTACTGATTTCACGCGATGAAGCACGCAGCACTAAGTATAAACGCGAATTTATCTCTGCCGGCAGCGGAAACTGATGTTTCACAAGAGTTCGCCGGCGCGCTTGTGTTGGGCGTTTTGGAAGGAAAAGTGCAGCTCGTTCCGCACAATCCGCTGTGGCAAACGTACTTCGATCTTGAGAGTCACCGCCTGTACGCAGCGTTGGGAGCATACGTCAAGGAGATTCGCCATATCGGTAGCACTGCCATACCAGGTATCTATGCCAAGCCCATCCTCGATGTTATGGTTGGGTTGGTCAACATTGCAGATGTTCGCCATTGCGAAGCGCTGCTGGTGGCCTTGGGTTACACCTATGAAGGTGAGCAGGCCATCTCTGGGTGGCATTTCTTCAAAAAGAAAGCCGGGAATCTGACGACACACCATCTACACGTTGTTGAGTGGAATGGTTCTTATTGGCTCGACCATGTTTTGTTCCAGGAGTACCTTTTCCGGCACCCTGAGGTTGCCGAGGCGTATGAGAGTTTGAAGCTTGCGCTAGAGAAGAAACATGCCGATAACCGCGAGGCTTATACGCGGGACAAAACTGATTTCATCAACAAAGTTACGGAAATGGCCTACCGCGTGCAACAGTACCACCCATCGCCCAATGGGTGGAAGAGGGAAAAAACACCGCAGTAACGGAGAATCCCCAACCGCCTATGGTTGGGGATTCTCCAAATTAGCCTCAATACGTCAACATCCGGGGAAGTTGTTTGGCCTGTTCGATCCAATCGGCCACCTGGTTCTGCGAAGGCAGGCGACGCACCAAGTCGCGCTCTGCATTCACCTCGGCCATCTTTTTGTAGAGGTTTTCGGCATTGCGCTGGGCCAATTCGGGGACCGTATCCACCCCGACAATCTCCAACAGGTCGCCGTATTCCTCGCCAATCCCTCTGACGCGGAAAAGGTCGGCGCGATTTGCCCACTTGAGCACAAGCTTGTCGCTGATAGCGCTTTTCTCAGCAAGGTCTGCGCGTCCTTTGGGCGTTTTGCACTGTTCGAGCAGCGCTTCCAGCGAAGCGATGCCAGCTTGTTCCAACTTTTCGGCGTAGGTGTCGCCGATTCCTTCAATGGTCTGCAACTTCGTCATGTTTGCCTCCCTATGTGAGAATGATTTATTTATTTTCCATACCGCATCTTTAGCATACAGAGAATCATGTAAAAGTCAAGATTTGCAAGATTGTTCTCCCTTTGTCTGCGGTGCAAGGTGTGTTACAATCACCGCAAGATGAAACCAGAAGCTCTGTTTTCACTCATCGCGCGGACGTTGGACGAGCATCCCTTACCGCGCGCGTGGATTGTCGGTATCAATGGTGTAGATACTGCCGGCAAGACGATCTTTGCTCAGCATTTTGCGACCTTCCTGCAAACGCAGGGGCGCGACGTCGCGCTCATTCACGGGGATGACTTTCACAACTCGCGCGCCATCCGCCGGCAGGGAACGGACCCGGTGCGCGGTTACATCGATCATGCTTTCAATCTGCCGCTCCTGGAACGCGAACTGCTCGTCCCAATCCAGCGCGGCGATGTGTTCGATAAGACGCTCGCGCTGCTCGACCTGGACGCTGACACACCTAGCACTGTCCGGCATTACACCATCCGCCATGACACTATCGTTCTTGTGGAAGGCGTTTTGCTCTTCCGCCCGCCCATCGACGTTTACTTTGACCGGCGCGTTTTCCTGCACATTCCCTTCGACGAGGTCTTGCGCCGCGCCGCCGCCCGCGACGTTCCGCACTACGGCGACGATTACCTGGAGCGTTACAAGTTCCGCTATATCCCCGTCCAGCAGTGGTATCTGGAAACGCGTCACCCCGCCGAGCGCAGCGATTTTGTGATCGACAACACGGAGCCTGGATCTCCAAGTCTTATAGGTGACCAGCATTGATATGGGTGCGTTTCAATATCCCACCGCGCTGGTGACATGATGGGTTCTACAAGAAACCGCCTGGTTTCTTGGTAATTTCAAGTTGGGACGCACTTGGTTAACCTATTACCGAACGTTTTGGCGTTTTCCCGTCCTTTTTGCCCGGCTTAAGTGCGTTTTACCTGGCGAGCCTCTTAATTTTGCAGCGCACTCCATTGATATATTGATATTAACTATTTGACACATCAATTCTGAACAGTATAATCATTGACTTGTGCATCGTTTCAAATCTAATAAATTCGAGGAGTAGCCGTGAAAAACAGATTCTTCAGTAGTGTTGATCTTGTCGGTTATTTGCCCTTCTTATGTTGCACAGGCCAGACCCCTATCTCCAGGAAACGTTGCTGCTGTGCCCTTAGAACTGACTCTGGTTAATCAAATAGGTGGGGAGACCTATAGTGTGAAACTTCAAGGAAACTACGCTTATATGGGTGTTGGACCGCGCCTCGTGGTCTTGAATATCACAAATCCGGTTCAACCTGTCGCTATTGGACAAACCGAGGTCATATCAACCTCTATCACTGACATAGAAATCTCGGGAAGTTATGCTTACGTCACCGAAGGCTCGTATTATTCTGGCGGGGGACTGCGAATCATTGATATTTCCAATCCGGCGCAACCGCATGCCGTTGGCTTTTATGACACGCCGTTCATGGCTCTAAACGTAGCCGTAGCCGGGAACTACGCCTACGTGGCGGCTGAGTCCTATGGATTACGTGTTGTTGATGTCTCGAATCCCTCTAATCCTGTCGAAGTCAAGGCCATCATCCCTCCCAATACAGGCGCCGGTGGAAAAACTACAGACGTTGTCATTGCCGGTCAGTATGCCTATGTGGCAGAGAATTACGAGCAGGGGCTACACATTCTCGATATTTCCAATCCGGCAAACCCTGTTACCCTGGGACGCTATGCTGCTCGATCTGTTCATGGCGTGGCTGTCGCCGGTAACTACGCATACTTGGCCTGTACTGGCACTCCGACAACATCGGGAGGGTTGAGCATCGTCAACATCAGCAATCCGGCCGCGCCGCAAGAAATGGGATTCTATCAGGCTGAATCTTACTCTGCCTGGGTGCGAATTAAGGGGAATTACGCGTATCTCTCAACATCAACCGCATATCCAGCCCCGCTGAAGTATGTGCGCATCATGAATGTTGCAAATCCCACTACCCCTATCCTGAGTGGTGTTTTTTCTTTACCTTATGATAGTGATGATCTTACAGGACCTTATCAGCTCGACTTTACTGCCGACCTCATGTATTTGGCCGCCGGTATGCATGGGCTACAGATTGTTAATACTGTTAATCCGACCGCCCCTGCAGTTGTTGGTACATACAATATCCCGACCCGACCGGGAGCGATGGCCGTGGAAGGAACCCACCTCTACGTTGCGGATGAGCACGCAACTCTTTATACAGACAACCATGATGTTGGCGATTTACACATTATGGACATAACCAATCCCACAGAACCTCACATTGTGGGAATCTATGATACGCCCGGCATTATTGCCAGTATTGCCGTTTCCGGCACTTATGCCTTCGCCGGCAGATATGTCAGGTATGACTTTAATACAAGTGCGGCGGTTGAAGGGGGTATGCAGATTTTGAATATTTCTGACCCCACACATCCCGTTGAAACTGCATTCTACGACAGTGGGAAAAGAACGGTCATCCATATCGTGCTGCAAGGGAACTATGCTTATCTGAATACGAATGAGGCCGGCGCCGGAGAAATACGCTTTGTCGACTTATCTACCCCCGCCAATCCGCAAAGTATAGGACAATATGATTACGACGCGAGCGACATAGCCATATCTGGGGATTATGCTTACTTAGGTGGGTCTGGCTTAAGGATAATCAATGTTGCTGACCTGTCTGCTCCTACTCTCATTGGAGAATATTTAGGTAGCGATACCATCTTTTCAGTTGCTGTCTCTGGCGATTATGCATACATTGGCGACTACAGATTGCAAATTATCAACGTCACTGATCCCGCTAATCCTACCCTAACCGGCTCTCTTAGCATAGGAAGCGGGAATATGGTTAATGATATAGAGATCGCCGGTAGTTATGCTTACCTTGCAGTCGGTGGCTCCGGATTCTACGTTGTTGACATTTCCGATCCCCAAAACCCCGTAGAAGTGGCCCATTACAGTACGCCGGGTGGCGCCAATAACATTGCCGTTTCAGGAAACACAGTTTACCTTACCAATCGGACAGGTGGAATCTACATTTTCTCAGTAACTTCGCCTTCCACGGTGTCAGGGCGAGTCGTAGATGCTAAGGGTGAATCGGTTGCTGGTGCACTGATTTCTGCGAATGGTCTCTATACCGCAACCACCGATGTCAATGGCGTTTATACGCTTACCAATGTCCTGGCTGGCATGTACACACTCACCCCAGCTAAAGACGGTATTTTGTGGTGGGAACCTGCCCAACGCATCATCACAGTACCACCTGATACAGCAGAACAAAACTTTGTCGGTCATCACATTCGTAAATCTGTGACGCCTGGACAAAACCATGTGATTGCCTTCGGTGAGGTACTCACGTACACGATTCAGGTTTCGCCATTCGATGAGGGTTCCTTCATCTTTTACGATCCTATTCCCATCTATACAACCTACATTGACGGATCGCTGAATGCACCAGAAGGGATTAGTTACGATGCGAACGGGAATATAATCACCGGGACCCTATCCACACTAACAACTAACGAGATCACTTTTGCTGTCAGTGTTGGCATCACCGGCAGTGTCACCTTCGCTCCGCCCATCGCCAACCGGGCCTGCATTTTCCTCGACGGAGAGTCCTTGGAACAGTGCGAGTGGTCCAATATAACGATGAATAACACTTATGCCTGGAAAGTGTACCTGCCGCTTGTCTTGCGCAATAATAGTTAGACTATCGAAGCCTATCTTTTTTGGGGGATGGCTTAGCCATCCCCCAGTTTGTTGACGCTATTGCCATATCTTGATCAACCGGCAGACTTCGGCAGGTTATGCTATAATGGAATCTGTAAATGCCTTATAACTGGAAAAGGTAACTATTCAGGTGGGATGCACTTTTACGCCTGAAATGACAGTGGGAAACGCAAAATCGCCGTTTTCGGCTTGAGATAAGTGCGTCCCATCTCCAGGCTGAATAGTTACTGGAAAAGAACCCTACATCGAGCTGTGGAAATTTCACCACTAATCTTCACGAATATCATCTTCTGATTCGTGAAAATTGGTGTAGATTCGTGGTTTAGCTTCCGAGGAGTGACGTATGAAAATCACAATGACGTTGAACAACACCGCTCGCACCTTCGACATTGAGCCGCGCGAGACGCTCTTTCACCTGCTGCGGCGCAGCGGCATCAAGAGCGTCAAATTCGGCAGTGAGGATGGCGCGGACGGGTACAGCATTGTGCTGTTGAATGGCAAGCTGTGCAGCAGCGTCGTCACGCTGGCGGCGCAGGCCGATGGCGCGACTGTGCTCACCGTCGAGGGCCTGAGCGGACACCAGCATCCTGGCTGGAACCAGAAAGTTGACTGGCACCCGCTGCAGCGCGCTTTCATCGAGACCGGCGCGATCCAGAGCGGTTACGACACACCCGCGCTGATTCTCGCTGGCAAGGCGCTGCTGGATCGCAACCCGCGCCCCACCGAGGCCGAGGTGCGCGATGCGATCAGCGGCATCGTTTCCCGCGAGACCGGCTACGTCAAGCCGGTGCAGGCGATTCTCCGCGCGGCGGCTTACCTGCGCGGTGAAGAGGCCGGTCTGGAGACCGGCGATCCAAGTGGCAGCAGTTTGGGCGAAGCATTGTTCCGCCCGCCGGAAGGGCTGTTCACGCTGCCCGATACACCCGAACCGCCGGATTTTGGCGGCGG
>JAFGFI010000287.1 GCA_016931185.1 Anaerolineae bacterium | reverse complement strand
GGGCGAGTAGAAGAGGTTGCCATCCTGCTCGCGCAGCGCCCGGTACAGATTGAGCGCAAACGCGCGGTTCCCGGCGGCCAACGCTTCCTGGGTCTTATCTGAGACCTGGGGCGCGGTCTCGCGCGGCAATTCAGATTGGACCAGCGAGAGGTGCGCGCCGCCAGAGCCGGCGGGCGCAGGCGACCCCGAAGCCGGGGGGGGCGCTGTAGCAGTGGGCGCGGGGGTATCTGGGGAAGGCGTCACAGCGGGTGTCGCGGGCGCTCCACACGCCGAGAGCAACATACTGACCAGCACACCGATCACGATTCCAAGTTTGATATGGTTAAACATTTTCTACCTCCTGCTGATTGATTATATTGTGTTACGTCCTTAAGACGTACAACCGGTGACAGGAGTTCCAGGGGGAGGGATAGACGGTAGACAGGGAGAATTGTCATCAGGGAGGGGCGGAATGAGAGCGAGGTGTGCTTTCAATGGGCCGAAGTTGTGTTTTGAGGGTAGGTTTGTGCTGTGGCTGCAATCACCAAATCAAAGTCCTCGATCAACATTCCCTGCTTGCGTAATTGCGCTTTAAGATCGCCGAAAACGGCAGCAATTGCCGCATCCGTCTCCAGCACTTTGATTCCGCTGATGAAATCATCAATGGCTTGATGGTTTGCTTTATCCTGCGTCGAATAGGATGCGCCGTAGCGCAATTCCGCTAAAGTAATAGCGGATATGGCTACAATTGATGCGCCAACAGCCTTTAGTCGCTCGCGGACGGAATCCCGTCCACGCAGCCAAAATGCACAAGCGTCGGTGTCTAGCAAGAATTTCATAATGCCGGAGGCTCAACTCTGGATTTCCGGGATGCATAAATGTCCTGCAGCGTCGCTTCAATTGGCCGCTCATCTGACCATGCGCCAAACGAACGCCAAAAACGTTCCTCATTTGCCGGCGCAGTAGCAGACTCAGGAGCAGGTTCCAAAAAAGTGACTACGACACGATATCTTCCACGCACTGGAGGCCTTTCCAGAAAACGGATTTGTTGGCCATCGAAGACTGCTGGAATAGATGTTAAGGGCATTTCGTCCTCCTTTTTCCCCCATTATACCCTAACCTTCTCTAACATGGTAGGTCTTCCCCCACCTCGGTCGTAAAAGCACCTCTGCGGCTGTCTTGCTGCTCCGCAACTGGAGCGCCATCATACGTGACCGTCGCCCTTTACTTCCCCTCAAGCTGACCCCGGAATGGCCCTGGCTCTGAACCGGGGATGAGCGTCGCGTCCACCCGGTTGGCGTACCAGTCCACCGGGCCGGCCCAGCCGATGACGGCGTAGGCATAATTCTCGTTCCACATTGCGTGGAGCGCCGTCAGCAGCAGCGCCGTGCCGATGCCCCGGTTTTCATAGTGTGGGAGCACCCCCATCGGACCAAACATCCCGCGATTGGATGTATCATAGCACGCAAATCCAACCAGCTTCTCCGGCGGGAGTACATAAGGGTTGGCGCGTTCCGGATCGGGCGGCAGTTTTTCAACGGCGATAAACAGCGAACATGGACTGCGGTGGATCGCATAAACCACGCCATGCGCCCAGGACTCGTTGAAGTGCTGCGCGATCCACGGCATGATCTGGTATTCTTCCCCGACGCGCGCCGGGCGGATCTGGATGTGGAGCGGGGTAATCGCGTCCAACGCGGGTTGGAGCGGCGGGAGGTCGTATAGCTTGACGAGCATGTCGGACATTTTGTAAGCTCCTATGTGGGTGACTTAAACTCTGCCGTTTGCCAATCAACTGTGGAGCATAGGCCACGTTTGTGTTTGGTTGAAGCCTTCCAATAGGCCAAAATCATGTTACAGCATCATTTCGTCGTCCGGCTTGCTGATGCAGGATGTGACGCGCGTGTCTTTGTCTGGCGTCGGTTCCAGACAGTGCAGAGCAAAGCGCAACCGATGCGTCGACATTGGCGAAAAGCATGTAGGGGGAAAGGTGGGGGTTCTCAGTCGTTGCAGGGAGGGCATTTTGCATAAATGACTATCCTATTCCTCTACTTAACCTTTGATGGATAACTACATTTGCCATATTCATGATATGATCACTTGCGTTGACTATTCGAAGTTTCTGATGGAATTGCTTTTCACCTAAAGAAAGTGCTAGTTTCCCTAACAGCTCATCCAGGAAACTGCTGGAGGCTTGAGAGACATTGCTAAAGTCCACCATTATTGGCTCTTCGGATTCTGTGATCAAAGCCTCCATTTTTCTACGCAAGGGTTGAGCTGTGGGGCGTCCACGAGTATGAATGCATTCACTTTCAATTCGAAGTCCCCCTACTGCATATATTCTTTCACATTCAGTATTTATATATGGCCAATCAGAATTGCCGATGAAAGTATCTCCGAGGCTTACGTTATGTTGTGTATCTAGTTGCAGAAAAATTCCTGTTCCTGCAACTCGCGGGATTTCAAAAAATTTACCTATCAATCAGATAAGCCCTGTACTCATCAGGATGTTTTTTCAGTTTTGAATGGTTTTTAACCTGGTACCTGGTTGTCGCGTTTTTGATTCACTTAACGCTAGCTAAAACGACGGCGCGACAGCCTGTCCATTGCGTCGTTATTCGACTTCCTCTTGAGGCACTGTGTCGGGAGCCTGTTTTCGCTGTTGTAATTCCATCAACGAAACTCGGATAAATACCGCACGCAATCCTGCATCTCATCTGCACTCACGGTATCCAAGAAACGTAACAAGCGCCGCAAGAACTCGCCGAATTGTCGATTTCGATACTGTTCAGAAATCAAAATGCCCGCATGAGAGCGTCCTGATTTCATCCATTGTTGCGCCAAATAGGTAAAGTCACGGTCATTGTTGGTCAGCACGACCATATTTAACGCCGTTGCGCGGACTAAAATCTCTTCGTCGGTTGCAGTATCCAATCCATCTTCCAGAGCACTGTACGCTTCATAACTCCGTTGGCGCAAAGCATTTACAACTCGTGGTGTCAAATCTGCATCCACATAAACACCGGCAAAGAGTTTGCCGGTGTTCATTCGTCTTCACCCTGAAATTGTCGGTGATGTGCATTTTGTACCGCAATCACTGCATCTATCTCGGCGCGATGAGCATAGTAATAGCTCAACGCGGCATAGACCTGTACAGCGTTCAAGTTCGGGTAGGCTTCCAACAAATCTTCGGCGCTATCACCTTGCTTGTGCATAGCCGCCAGTACCCACACGGGGACGCGCGTACCACGGATACACGGCTCGCCGCCTTGCACGCCGGCGCGCAGTTCAATATATAACATCGGCTGTGCTACCAACTCATTGATGATGCGTTCGATGGTTTGCTGTGTCATTTGCGCCAGTTGCGCCAACGTCTGATGTGTTTGGGGGGATAGTGTGATCACATACTCACTCATACCTGGCCTCCTACAAAAGATCGAACTGTACTTTCGGTGCGATGCTCATTGTTTGTGCTTTCATTATACCCCAACTCGCCTTCACGTGGTAAACTCCCCCAACCTCCGTCGCAAAGGCGAGTGCTCCGCTATTCCTTGTTGCGCTGTGCGACAAAGGCGTTCGAGCTAGCCGGTAAGTGTGCGCCGGTTGAAATAGCGATCGAGGAAGATTCCGGCATAGAGGGCAGCGAGATACTGAAAGTTGCGCAAGATGATTGGCTTAAGTTGAAGACTGTCTTGTGGGTCATGGCGTGACATAGAGCACCTCTGCCTCGTCGAGGACTTGTTGCCGGAAATATGGACTCAGGTCCTTTGCCGTATTGAAATCGACTTTCCTGCCAAGAATCTTCGATAACTCTCGTTACATTCGGAAAAATGCCAGTCCTGGCGTGTGGCCTGGCTCAAACTCCACAAGCACGTCAACGTCGCTGTCAGGCGTAAAGTCGTCACACATCACCGAACCGAAGGGGGCTAACTTGCGGATGGCGTTACTCTGGCAGAACGCCGTGATTTCTACTTGTGGCGCTTTTATCTTTATGTGCATTGTGGCACCTTGATCTGGTTCTTGAACTAAATCATGGTCTGATTATTGGAATGTTTTGCCAGAAGCCTGTTTTCGCCGCTGCAATTCCATCGCCTGGCGGCTAATCTCCTCACCAGATAACTCCGCGAACACGTTTTGCCGCCATTGGGTATAATCGAAGTCTTTGATCTCGGTCGGCTTTTCGAGAAGTTGTCCTATTTTCGTCTCAAGCTCATCACTATTCTTCATAAACGCGCAAAAATTCATCTCTTGATATACCTGATTGGGTCAGTATCGTTCGTAAGGTCGCCCCTTTGATTCGCGCATGGTTGGGCATCGTCAAAGACGTGCGCGTGCCATCACTGTTTTCGCGTACCATTGCAATGTGGTTTCCTTCGCGTACCAGATAGAAGCCCAACTGTTCGAGCGCCTTAATCACTTTTCTGATAGGCGCATCCACAGGGAACTTGGGCATTAGACTGCGACTCCGGCCTCAGCGACAAAGGCTTCTAGAACTGGAGGAATGCTTGCAATGGTTTCCATGCCAAAAGTCTCGATGTGAAACGCAATCGCTGACTTGGCATCCATCAAGGCTTCTTCGTATGTGTCTCCCTCGCCCACAATCACGCCATTCAAACCAAGCGGATAAGCCACGTACCCGTCGGGATGCTTCTCAACAATAATTTTAAATTGCCTGATCATCACGTCCTCCTTGTGATTCAGTCAATACCATTGTTCTGAGCTTTGTTCGTACTTCCATTATACACTAACCGGCTTCACATGGTAGACCTTCCCCGCCTCGGTCGTAAAAGCACATCTGCCGTTGGTTTGCTGTACCGCAACCGGAGTCCCATCACATAGGACCGTCGCCCCTTCTCTTCCCGCAATCCGGCACTCATTTCCCCGCAGCGAACGAATCCTCGCCTCAATCAACGTGCCGTCCCGCCAGGCGATGTCCACCTCGAAGCCGCCGCGCGCGTGCAGCCCCTTCACACTCAAACCATATCTTCAATGGATACCAACTCGATTTCCTCAATAAAGGCGTAGTGTTTGTCATTACGGGTAAGCAACGGTAGATGCTTTGTCCATGCAGTCGCGGCTACTAGTGCATCATGGACTTGTAGTGGGGTATGTGTATATTTCTGCAAAAGCTCAGATGCCGCTGCTGCGATCACAGCATCCACTTCCAGGACTCGAATATGATGTAGCAAACGAACGATGCGTTTGCGCTCGCTATCTGATAGCCCCGGTTTGCTGAAGAGTTCTTTGCGGGTGACGCTTGAGCAATATAGACCGCTATCTCCTGACCACACGAGGCGTTTAGCCCACGGCAGCCCTTTTAGCCAGTCAATCAAAATGTCTGTGTCGACCAGATAGCTTACGCTAGTCATTGCGCCAGTTCTTCGATCACTTCATGCAACGGCTTGTCGGGCGTTCCGCGGATACGGTTGACATAGTCAACGCTGTCTTCATCCGGCGAGGATTCTGCCCACATACCGAACCCCAGAGCTTCCGGCGTTAAATGTGTGCGCGCAGGTAAATTGAAATAACGGTCAACCGTTGACTGCGGGATGCGATAGGTCCGGCCCAGACGTATCGCCGGCAGTGCGCCGTCGTGGATCAACTGCCGGATAGTCCGTCGCGTTACACGAAAAATGGAGGCAACTTCGGTGACAGTGTAGACTTTT